>NZ_DBMEXE010000040.1:4568-10180 GCF_056804935.1 Holdemanella sp.
TTTAGGATCTTTTGTATCTGGAAGCACATATTCATTAGTTCTTCCTCTTCTGTATATAAATCCAAATCAAAGCCTTGGCAAAAGAGCAATTGAAAAGTTAAAAAATATTGAACGCAACTCAAAAGTTGATTTTGTTAAAAATTACGGTTTTGAAGCCAATTGGAAAAACAATTTATATTTAGCGAATGGGCATTGCGTTAAGTAATTATATAATCAAAATTGTTTCTTCATTAATTTGTAAAACTGCAAGCCTTGACAATTTGGCTTTGTAAATTCACATTCAATTATGTTCTTAACCCAATTTTTTAAAACCTCAAAGTTTTAAAATAAGGCCCTGTAAAACATGGCTAGGAGCAACTACGTTTTTTCTTGTATTCCTTTTACTCTGAGCTACATAAACGTAGACTCACTGCTAGAACATGCCAATATGCCACCAACAGATCGTGTAATGGATGATTCTTGTATTCAAACACTGTTTGGATTAAAGTAATTCCTTAAAGACACTCATTTACATGAACGAGTGTCTTTCACTTTTTCATAGTAATGTATTCCATTACACTATTATCCAATAGATTTGCATAACCACTCATATATCGATATAATACTTATACGGAAAGACTACTGGATATAGTGGTCACTCTAAATTAAGGTCAAAAAAACTAGTGATTCGTTGTGGGAACGGGAACTAGTGTCTATTACATTTTTCTATAATCAATAATGTAATTCTAAGTATTTCTACTATGGCAAATAGAACAAAAGCAACATCAATATGTAGATATATATACATAAGCTTTCCTCCTGTAAAAAAATAGAAGGATCTACTTACCTGGAATTCAAGATTCAAGGCTTCAAAACTCCTTAACAAGAGGCAACCACCAACTACATCCAGTAGCCAATTTCCATCATAAAAGTCCAATACGAAAATATTGTGAATTCCAATGCACTTGTTGCGATTGTTCCTATTTCATCTAAAATGACTTATTTTCATTGATTTAGATAGAGTTAGCCTTGACATTTAAATATATCAATTATTTAATATACCTACAGAAAGACTACTGGATACAGTGGTTCCTCTGAATTTATTTAGTGTAAAGACACTAGTTTAATCCGTTGGGTTTGGGTGAACTAGTGTCTTTTACATTTTTCTATGATAATCAATGTGATTCTTAGTATTTCTACTAGTGCCAATAATACCATGGCAACATCAATATATAGATATATATACATAGACATCTTCTCCTCTTACAAAAAAATAGAAGGATCTGCCGAGAACTCAAGCAAATGTCATTTTTAATTCAGAGGGTTCACCGTTACTACATCCAGTAGCCAATTTCCATTATAAAACTTCAATGTGAAAACATTATTAATTCCAATAAATTTGCTGCGATTGTTCCTATTTCATCTAAAACGTCTTATTTACATTGAATTAGATACTCTAAAATTCATATAGAAAGAGAACGTCGAGTAGGCGTTCTCTTGAAGAAATTCTAAAATAATAATTGTAATCCCATCACAATGACCCACATATAAGCACAAGTCTTAGGAATCATCAATAAACCAATCTTTGGTTTTGTCTTAGACCACAATGTAACTGGGATGTAGCAACCAAAAGAAATAATGATGGCTGCAACCATACGGTTCATATGTAAATCGTACATATTTCCTGAAATGGCATAAAGAAGAATCACACCAATTCCAGTTACGGCAAACACGGCATTACGAATCACAGAAAGCTTCCTATTTCCTTCTTCGGAAGTCCAATTATTTTGCGGTAAGAAACATACGACGATACGAATAATAGCTGAAATCCAAATCATAGCCTCAACCCAAAGCGGAGCTTGTAATGTTGGGAATGTTAATTTCCAGATAAACAATAAAATAATATAGAATACGGTCATAGTGATTGAAGATACCTGTAATCCAATTCCAAGCTGTCTTTTAATTTTATCATTTGTACCATACACAGCTCTTTTAATACGAGGAACCAAGTGGAATGCGTCTCCACCACACAACGTTAATGTTAACACTCCATATAAAATAAATAATGGATTTCCTTTCGAATATACAAAGAATAAAATTCCGGCAATTAAGTCAAAAATCAAGTAACAAGCATCAAAAATTGCTTCCATTAAATCAGGCATTTTTTTCATTTGAAATCATCCTTTCTGCATTGTCATACACCTTTTGAAATACACTCATAAACACTTTGATTTCTTCTTCACTAAGACCTTCAAACATATCTTGCACAAACTCCTTTTGCGCCCATATTCCATCTTCAATTACTTCATTAGCCAATTGTAGTAAATGAATAGTTACATGCTTTTTATTGTCTTTGTCGATTCTTCGCTCAATAAAGCCACGATCTTCTAATACTTTAAGCGAAGTCGAAACATGAGACTTTGTAGACTTACGAATACGAACAATGTCCGCAGCCGTATTGTACGCAGGATTGTTGTAAATAAACATTAATATGTCATACTCCAACTGTCTTAACTGATATTTTTCGCAAACTCCAGAAACCTTCATCTCATAATATCTCGTTATCGTTTTATGTTCATCCCAAAAGTGCATATGCGCCCTCCTCATCGTTCTATTTAGAATATTTTCATTCTATAGCTACTCTATAGGTTTGTCAACAACTTTTTATTGACACTTTTTATGTAAAAATACTATGCTAACTATAAAGGAAGGAATCCAAATATGCATACACAAAAATCTAACTTTCAAACCATGAAATACTTCTTTTACATCTTAATGATTGCGATTTTAGGATGGTTTATTTGCATGCAATTATTTGGTGCTAACGAACAAAACTATAACGACCCGTCCAAATCCATAATCTATTCCGGTTCCTTTTACTGGCATAAAGAGGATGGTACGAAACAAAAAATAAAGGTTCCCGGAACCTATGAAGTAAAACCAGGCCATACCATGGTCCTGACAACAACATTGCCTAAAGACTATGATGAAACGTCTTTTGCGATTCGATCTTCTTTGCAGGACATTCAGTTCTATGTAGGAAATTCATTGCGCACACAATATTCCACAAAAGATACAAGAATGGCTGGTAAAAATTCAGCGAGTCGCTACATCTTTTGTCCTACAACCTATAAAGATGCAGGAAAAACATTACGCATTGAACTGACAACCTACACTTCAAATTATTCTGGCATTGTCAATGAGGTGTATTGTGGTAATAAAGCCGAAATTTGGCAAAATATATACAATACTTATGGAATATCCACATTTATTGCCTTCTTTATCTTATTTTCCGGCATCACATCCATCCTGTTTGGCATAGCCCTAAAACATGTCTACCACACAACATTCGACATGGAATACTTTGGATGGTGTATGGTCATGGGCTCTGTCTGGATGCTTGGAGAATCCAAAATCCGACAAATCCTAGTTCCTAACGCATCCGCGTTAGCTGCTTTATGTTTTGTGATGATCATGCTGAGTCCATTACCCATCTTGTTCTATGCGGACAACATTCAAAATGGCAAGCACCAAAAACTCTATCAAAATATTGGTTATGTCGTAATTTTAAACTTTATTGTTTCTTCCATTCTCTATCTTACAAAAGTCAAAGACTACATTGAAACATTGCCCGTTGCACAATTACTACTCGTCTTTGTGTTTATCCTAATATTCATTCATTTGATGCAATACATACGCAAAAATAAACAAATAAAATCCGACTACATTCTATTGATTGGACTCTTTCTAGTCCTAGTCTGTGTTGCTATTGAATCTGTATCTGTTTATTTTGTCGCAACTATTTCAGGTATCTTTATTGGCATAGGCATGATTATATTGCTCTTCACTAACATTATTCGTACCATCCAAAAGATTCATATCATAGAAGAAAATCGTCATCAAACGGAGTTGGAAATTGAAAAGAAAGAAAACAAAAAAATAACACTTCAAATGATGGAATCCCTTTCTACTACCATTGAAGCCAAAGATGAATATACACGTGGACACTCAAGGCGTGTAGCCCAATATGCAGCCTTGATTGCGAAAAATATGGGTTGGACAAATGAAGAGATTCAAAACCTTAAAAACTGTGCTTATTTACACGACATTGGAAAGATTGGTATTCCAGACCAAATCTTAAATAAGCCTGGCAAATTAACAAATGAAGAATTTAATTTAATCAAACAACACACTACAATTGGACAAGATATCTTAAAAGATATAACGATCATTCCGCATATCGATGAAGTCACAAGAAGTCACCATGAACATTATGATGGTACTGGCTATCCAGATGGACTTAAAGGAAATGAAATTCCAATACAAGCACGTATAATTGCGTTAGCCGACAGTTATGATGCCATGAACTCAAGAAGAATCTATCGTAACGCATTAAGTCATGGACGAATTTATCATGAAATCCAAATGAATGCGGGTACGCAATTTGATCCTGAAATTACTAAAGTCTTCTTGAAATTAATGGACAACGGATCTTTATTTCACTTAGAACACGAAATACTTCCATCCCAAGAAGACACAATCAATAAGTTTATTTCCGATGTTGTGACAACCATGCAAGATCAGGAAGAAACAAAAAACATCGATTATCTTACAGGCCTTCCAGTTCGTAATGTAGGACAAAAACGCATTGCGAGCGCTATGCAAAAGACAAATGGATGCCTGATTTTCTGGGATATGGATAATCTAAAAAAAATCAATGACGTTTATGGACATAAAGCTGGAGATCGAGCCCTAAAAAGCCTAGGAAAACTATTGCTAGACATTTCAATACCTAAGATTGCATGTCGTATGGGAGGGGATGAATTCCTTCTGTTCTTACCACAAGCGAATACAGAACAAGCCGAAAATACAGTTTCAAATGTGATTGAACAATTCAAAGAAATCATTAAAGACGATAGTGAAACCCATTTTGCAGCCCTTTCTGCAGGCATGCTCATGTGCTCTCGAAACGATACGTTTGCGGATGCCTATTCAAAAGCCGACAAAGCCTTGTATTATGTGAAACAAAATGGTAAGAACAACTATTCTTGGTACAACCAAATCCATTATGGAAACACAGCCAACACAAGCTTAGACCTGAAACAAATTGCAAACTCCCTACAAACAAGTGGAAACTATTCAGGCGCATTACACCTAGAATATCGCGATTTCACAAGACAATATGAATACATACACCAATTGATGACACGAAACCAATGGAACTGTTATCTAGTCATGGTTACTATGGAAACTGTACAAGATACACTTCCATATATTGAAGAAATCGAAGAAGCCCTTGACCATATGGGTGAAGCTATTCAAGATAACATTCGAAAGGTGGATGTATGTACACGTTATAGTGCTATGCAATATTTGATTATTCTATCTCATCCTGCAGAAACACAAATTCCAAACATCATGTCACGCATTTTTATGGAATACTACAAACTACAGGATAGTCAGCACTTCACACCTAGCTATGAATATATTTCTATGAAGCAGTAAAGGGAATCGACAATTTAGTCAATCTCCTTTTAGTTTGACAACAACCACCAACATTCTGAATCTCATCTAAAAATAAGTATGTTTTTCCTTTCGAGCCAGAAAATTCAATGCCAATCTCTAATAGATGC
>NZ_DBMEXE010000041.1:0-7701 GCF_056804935.1 Holdemanella sp.
AAAAACGCCCCAAAATACTTTGGAGCGAATTTTAAGCTGCCTAGCACATTACCCTATGTAATCTTATAGCGTATCTAGACCCTAACTATTTTTATATAGTCAAAATTAGAAGGGTAGGCTTGTGCTGGCCCTTTTTTCATTGTCGAATTTAAAAAGAGAATCTTCTATTTTTGTTTCAAATATGGTATTATTGATAAGTAGTATGTAAAAGGAGACGTCGAATGAGTAAGAAAAGAGTTTATGCGGCTATCGAAATTGCTGATCAAGAGATTCGTCTTATCGTTTTAGAGATATTTGAAGCTCGTTACAACGTTTTAAGAACAGAAAGAGTTGCTTGTTCAGGTGTAGATAAAAATCAAAAGATTGTCGATGAAAGTGCTATTGTTACAGCCATTCGTCAAGCTATAACGAATGCACAGGCAGCTTTAGGATATCGAATTGAGCGTGTCTTATTGGCTGTTCCTAGTGTAAATGTAATGCGTAGCTCACAAAAGGTGCGTGTTCAGATTGAAGATGGTACAAAAAATATTCGTTTGTTCCATATTCAGCAAGGATTTAAAAACGCCATTCAAAAACGATTGAATGAAGATGTAGAATTTGTCAATGCGAATAAGGTGTCTTATGAAGTCAATGGACAAGTGAGTCAGAAACTTCCATTAAATCAGGAATGTGAAGATTTCATTATGGATGTAGATCTATTATATGCCGACAAGGAAACGATCTATTCGTATGCTCGTTGTGTGGAACAGGCAAATCTTGAAATCTTGGATCTATGTGTAGATTCATTTGCGATTGGTCAAGAAACTGCGGCTTTGGCACAGAGCACAGAAAGAGTCACAATCCAAATTGATTTGGAACAGAATCACTCTACTTTAGCTTTATTTAGTACAGGTCGTTTAATGACTTGTACAACTTTGGATTATGGATACTTATGGTTCATTGAAGATATCCAAAGAAAATATAAGTTAAGTGACGATGTATGTTACAGATTGTTGCAGAATATTTTCTCGGGCCAAGAAGATGAAAACAGTGATGTGATCGTTTATATTGAACAAAGAGAAGATATGCGTGTTGAGATTACGGCCAATGAATTAGCGAAGGCTTGTTTACCTCGTATTCGTCAATGGATTGCAGCTGTCAATGATGCATGTTTACCAATTGTTCGCCAAGGAAAATCAAGATATGTGATCACAGGACAAGGAAGTAACATTCCCGTATTGAAGGATCTAGATAAATCATTCAATGCGAGCGCAATGATCTATCAAGAACAAGCCATTGGTGCAAGAGATGGTGCATTTGTGTGTGGTTTAGGTATGGCTTATGCTTGGCAAGACATCAACCGTATTCACCATGATGACAGAATTAGTGCAAACAATAATGAATTAGAAGCAAGCATTGATTCTATTAATCAAAAGGCGCATACTGGTGAAGGTGGATTTACGAAGAAGTTAAAGAATGCTATTTTAGCAGATGAAGAATAAAAAAGAGAGGAAAATATTATATGACTGAATTTAATCAAGTAGCAAATATTAAAGTATTTGGTGTTGGTGGTGGTGGATCCAACGCTGTTAACCGCATGGTTGCTGATGGTGTTAAGGGTGTTGATTTCTATATCTGCAACACAGATGTACAAGTTATGAAAAACTCTCCTTGCGATAACAAAATCGTTTTAGGAAAAGAAACAACTAAAGGTTTAGGCGCTGGTGGAAATCCAGAATATGGACGTAAAGCTGCTGAAGAAAGTGAAGGAGAAATCCGCGAATCTGTAAAAGGAAGCGACATGGTATTTATCACTGCTGGTATGGGTGGTGGAACTGGTACGGGTGCTGCTCCATTAATCGCAAAGATTGCTAAAGAAGAAGGCGCTTTAACAGTTGCCGTTGTAACTCGTCCATTCACTTTTGAAGGTCGTCGTCGTGCAAACAATGCCAAAGATGGTATTGAAGAATTGAAAAAATATGTTGACTCATTAATTATCGTTTCAAATGACAACTTATTAGATGTGATTGGTCGTAAACCAATCGAAGAAGCATTCCAAGCTGCAGATAACGTATTACGTCAAGGTGTTCAAACAATCTCTGACTTGATTGCTGTTCCAGCATTGGTAAACTTAGACTTTGCGGACGTTCGTAGCGTTATGCAAAACCAAGGCCGTGCATTGATCGGTATTGGTATGGCAGAAGGAGAAGACAAAGCTATCTCTGCTGCTGAAAAAGCTATCCAATCACCATTATTGGAAGCACAAATCTCTGGTGCTAAATCAGCTATCGTAAACATCACTGGTGGTGACAAAGTTAGCTTATTTGATGCACAAAACGCTGTAGCTGTCATTCAAGATGCAGCTGGAGGAGATGTGGACTGTATTTTCGGTATCGCAATCAACGAACAATTAGGAGATGCGATCATCGTTACAGTTATCGCTACTGGATTTGAAGAACCAAAAGAAAAACAACGTAAAAGACGTAGTGAACCAGTAATTAAACAAGTTGCGAATGATACATTGTTCACAGAACCAAAAATCCAAGCGCCTGTTAACCCAGGTGTTGTAACTAGTGTTGAAAATAACACAAGTGATGATGAACAAATTCCTAACTTCTTCTTCAATCGTTAATAGACACATATAGAGAGCTTAGTAAAGGCTCTCTTTTATTATGTCTAATTAAGCCAAACAACTTAATTCGGTGATAATTAAGTCATATAGCTTAATTGATCATTCATTACCGACAAAATAATGACGGTAATACAATCAAAATGTCGGTAATGAATTTGAAAATGTCGGTAATATGTCGGTAATCTAAGAAAAAAGTATAAAAAAAACAGAGAATTGCTTCTCTGTAATAGGCATGGCTGGGGTACTTGGATTCGAACCAAGGAAATGTCAGATTCAGAGTCTGATGCCTTACCGCTTGGCTATACCCCAATGTGCCTATTTATAATACACGATTTGTGATTTTTTGACAAGTGTTTTTTATGTAAAACGCTTGTTTTTTTGCGTTTTAGACAAGATAGGAAGTATCGTAAGGAAATGCTTGGAATTAATGTCTTTTTCACATTGGGTTGTCAAAATAATAGGTGAGAAGAAAAGAATATATAAATGGGAGGTGAAGGAATGAAAAAGAAGATTTATATATGTATGAGTATTCTTATAGTATTTATTCTTTCTTTAAGTATTGTTCGTGCCAACACGATGGATACGTATGGAATGAGTTTAAAAGAAATGGAGATGATGGAGGAGTATAAAAAGGGAAATATCAATACGGATGAATTTATTGAATTGCGAAAAGCTAAGGCGGGTGAGTATGGTTTATTAGATTATTGTGACTCCACTTATTTTTTAAGTGAAGACTTTTATGATAACTATTCGGATGCGTATTTGATCAAGAATGGCTTGATGATTTTAGATCGCTATAGTGCAGGATTTGAAACGACTGTAGATGTGATGGAATCTAGAGCAAGTAGTGTAGTAAGTATGAGTCACCATCGGTATGAAGAAAAGCCTGGCTACTATATTGCGAATGGAATATGGAAATTGTCGAATTCGCATGAAGCATTTTGTGCGCAAGGATTAAATGCGTCTCCTGCAGCAGGAGATGTGACTTCCGATCCATATTTGGTTGAAAATGAGAACTTAAAGAAATGTTTGTACTATGGCTATAACGGTCCTGGAGATATATTAACATCTCGTTATGGCGTCAGTGGAGCAATTGTACTCACAAGTGAACTTGTATCGAATGCGTATAGTTCAAATTGTATTAGTAAGGCAAGTAATGATGGGTATCACTGGAATAAAGTAGTGGGTGGTTTATGGAATGAAATTATCGCAAAGCCAAGTGTTAAAAATTATTCAACCTATTTAGTAGATGTAGCTGGATCTGCCTATAACTGGCAAGGGGTGTTAACGCCGCTTCAAAAGTTGGCATATGGTGTATATGTGCCTACAGGTTCAGTAAAGCTTTTAAAGGTCAGCTCAAAGAATGAGATCAATCAATCGAATGCATCCTATACATTTTCTGGGGCTCTTTATGGATTGTATAAAGATTCTGGGTGTAAAGAAAAGATTGGTGAATTTAAAATTGATGAAAATGGTAAGTCCAATGTGATTGAAGATTTAGATATTGGTACTTACTACATTAATGAAATACTAGCGCCGCATGGCTATCAAAAAGATACAACAATCTATACGGTTAAGGTTGAAGATCAAGCGGTTCAAGAAATCGAAGTGCGTGATGTTCCACAAACCAATCTTGTGGATTTAGTTTTGGTGAAACAAGATGCCCAAACAGGAAATAAAGCGCAGGGTATGGCCAGCTTAAAAGATGCGAAGTATGAATTTAAGTTTTATGGAGGTCTTTATGATAAGGATCCAGCAAGTTTAGGTGTTTCACCAATACGTAGCTGGATATTAAAGACAGATAAGACAGGCAAGATTTTGATGGAAGATTCGTATAAAGTAAGTGGGGATGCCTTCTATACGGATCTGAATGGAAAGATATGTTTACCATTAGGTACGATTACGGTTCAGGAAATCGATCCTCCACAGGGGTATTTATTGGATAGCACAGTATATGTACAAAAGTTAGATCGTACAAGTAGTACATCGGAACATATTAGTGCATTTAAGACATTCAGTGTGAAAGATACAGTGAACCGTTTAAAGCTAGTCAAAGTACAGGAGGGTACGCAAATTCCATTGCCAAATGTCATCTTTAAGCATACGATGCCAAACTTACCTTTTCCTTTACAAGAAAAAACGAATGATAAAGGTGAAATTGAATGGATGGGTCTGACAAAAGGAAAACATACATTAACCGAGTTTAAGACTCTAGATGGATATGCCCTGGATATTCAGCCTATTGAATTTGAAGTGTTGCGTGATGGAAGTATTTCTGGAGTGGATCCTGTCATCACATTTTCAAATAAGGTGAATCCATTTTCTTTGAAGATTGTAAAGAAAAACAATATGCATCAATTACTGGATGGTGCTGTATTTGGATTATTTAAAGATAGTGAGTGTAAAGAAAAGATTGATGAGAAGAGTACGGTTGATGGTGTTGTATCTTTTGCGGATTTAAAGAATGGTGAAACGTATTATTTAAAAGAAATCAAGGCGCCAAGTGGCTATCAAAAGATAGATCGTGTGTATTGTATAAAAACGGATTTTATACCGGTTAAAGGACAATATGATGTGTATATGGATCAAGAAAAAGTAGATGGCTTATATGCGGATGGAAGTGTGAACTTGGAGTTTGTGAATGAAAGAATGACAAAGCTTCCACATACAGGTTCAAGTATGAGTTTGGTGTGTGTAATTGTAGGTGCCTATTTAATGTTGAGGAGAAATCATGAATAAAAGAAATTTAATTTATACAGGACTATTGATGTTGGCAATGGTCACAAGTCCTGTGAGCGCAAAAGAAACAAGTGTTTCCGTTGTGCATGGAATGGCAAATTTTAATGAGGGAGATGCGAGTATTGTGATTCAGGCAAATCAAAATCAATCCATGCAGGGTAAGTCGTTTAAAGTATATAAACTATTTGATGCGACAAATTCAAAGGACAATACTTCGATTCACTATACTTTAAATAGTGTATATGCATCTAAAATCAAGGAGCTTGTATCAAGTAAGTTATCGAAAACGGTATCGGATCAAGATGTAGTGGAATATATGATGTCTTTAGATAACGAAGGAAGTCAAAGTGAATATCGTACGTTTATTGAATCGATTCAAAATGCGATATCTTCTATGGAAGCTCGTATTGTGAATGTAGAGAGTTGCGATGTGAATGGAAATATTACGTTGGATAAGTTGGAATATGGTTTCTATTTGATTGATGAAATTACCAATGTATCCAATACTCATGCGGCAAGTTCTATGACGATGGTCAATACGGCAAATCCTAAGGCAACGATTAAAATTAAGTCGGATTATCCAAGTATTGTAAAGAAGATTTATGAAGATGACAACAATATAGGTTGGAATGATGTGGGTGATTTTGAGATTATGCAAGACATTTCATATAAGTATGAATCGAAAGTGCCGGATATGAGTGGATATGCTTCTTATTTTTTAGAGTTTGAGGATGAAATGGATCCTAGTTTATCTTTAAAAGAAGATAGTATACAAGTAAAGATCAAGGATACTCTTATTTCTGCTGATAAATATAGTGTTACTAAGACTTCAACTGGATTTAAAGTTACATTCCATGATTTTAAAGGACTTGCCAGTCAAGGAGATCCAATCTTGTTTACGTATGATGCGTATTTAAATGATTTGGCAGCCACAAAGATTTCAAAAAAGGGTTTTGAAAATAAGATACGATTAAATTTCTCAAATGATCCGCAAACGAATTCGAAAGGACAAACGCCTTGGGATAGTGTTGTGTGCTATACATATCAGGTGAGGGGTTTAAAGACAAATGAGAAGGATGTCAAACTTGAGGGGGCTACATTTAAGTTGTATCGTGATTCGAATTTGAGTGATTTAGTAAAGGTAAAGAAAAGCACAAATGGATATGTAGTTTCAAATGGTGTAGATGAAGAGATTGTATCCAACGCAAAGGGTGAGTTTGTGATTCAAGGCTTGGATCAGGGAACGTATTATTTAAAGGAAATCATGGCACCGGATGGATATACTTTATTAAAGGAAGCTATTGAAATTCAAATTACGCCTACATTTGTAGCGGATCGAAATAACTATACTTCGAATGGAGAGGGATTGGTTTCTCTATCGGCAACAAGTTTTAATACGCATTTAAATGCGAGTACGAATGATTTAAGTGTAGCTTTAAAAGTAGTGAATCAAACGGGTTCTAAATTACCGGTCACTGGATCTATGGGAACGATTGTCTGTGTACTAACGGGTGCTGGTATTATGGTGTATGTATGTAAGAAGAAAAGGGAAGAATAGGATTCTATTCTTTCTGGGTTTCTTGATTTGTGTATTGCCACTCATCTTAAATTTCTTCTTTCATCAAAGTGTAGAGAATGTCATTTCAAGTTTTTATTTAGAAGAAGAAAAAATGGATGAGGGCATATTAGAGTCGAGTTTTAATGCTGGGTTGAACTACAATCAAAATTTGTATTTGGGTAAAGAAAAATAAGAGTATGAAACGATGTTGAATACTTTATCATCAAGCGTAATCGCAACCATCCAGATTCCAGTGATCGATGTAGACTTACCAATTTATCGTGGAACGAGTGATGAAGTATTAAATCGTGGGATTGGTCATTTTGACTTTACAAGTCTTCCTGTTGGCGGAAAGAATTCGCATTGTATATTAACTGGTCATAGAGGCCTTCCTAGTGCCAAGCTTTTTACGCGTTTGGATGAGTTAAAGAAGAAGGATTTGATCTATATTCATGTGTGTAAAAAAGAATTGGTCTATGAGGTGGTGGATTCTATTGTGGTAGAACCGGAAGCTATCTTGGATATGGGTATTGAAAAGAATAGGGATTTGTTGAGTCTAGTGACTTGTACACCGTATGGGATCAATACGAAAAGGTTGGTTGTAAGGGCCAAAAGAGTGTTTCCTAAAAAGAAAGAGAAAGAAGTGCGTAAATCGTATTCTTTTAGGGAATTGTGTTTTATTTTAATTCCAATAATTTGTGTAATGGTGGTGAAATGGTGAAGAAAATTGGTTTGATCATTTTAATGATGATGGCATGTATTATGCCGATAAACGCAAACTCGATTAGCGTGG
>NZ_DBMEXE010000041.1:7711-8097 GCF_056804935.1 Holdemanella sp.
AAGTGGAAGCAATTTGTACAAAATTAAGTGGGTATTCCATGGTTGGACAAACTCTTGTCACGGATGAAGAAGGTAAAGCTGTTCTTGAAGATGTAGAAGAAGGATTGTACTTTATTGATCCTGTCAATATTCATGAGTATGAAAGAATGAGTCCGATGTTAGTGAGTGTTCCTGAGTGGGATGGGGATACATTAAATTATGATGTTTTGATGTATCCTAAGCATCGTCCGTTTGAGAAGTTGATTATTAAAAAGATTGATAAGGATTCTAAGGATGAAATCTTGGATTCTATCGAGTTTACAAGTTTTAAGGATAAGGATTGTACAGAATCTTTAAAGACATTTAAAGGGAATGGTACTCTATCGATTTTAATGCGTGAAGATGCG
>NZ_DBMEXE010000041.1:8107-10067 GCF_056804935.1 Holdemanella sp.
GAAGATGCGATGTATTTAAAGGAGACAAAGGCTCCTAGTGGATATGAAAAATCGGATCAAGTCTTATTTGTGGAAGTCAAGGATGATGAAATCTTTATTGATGGTAAAAAGGTAGAGAACAATGAATTCTTGTTTGAGAATAAGAAGATTCATGTTCCAACAGGAATTGAATATCATGGTAATATGTATGTGACTTTAGGTTTAATTGCGCTTGTGATTATTTTACATTTGATCAACAAAAAGTTGAGAAAGTAGGTGTTTTCCTACTTTCTTTTCTTGTGGTATGATGGGCATATGGAAAAAGGTCAATATGTATATATTTTAGAGTGTAAGGATTCTACATATTATACGGGATATACAACGGATGTAGATAAAAGATTAGAAACGCACAACTTGGGTAAGGGGGTAAAATATACGCGGCCTAGAAGGCCTTGTAAGCTTGTATACGTAAGGGCTTGTGAGTCGAAGTCTAAGGCTTTAAAGTTGGAATATAAAATTAAACAAATGTCTCGAAAAGAAAAGTCAGAGTTGATTGAAGGAATCTTGAAAGAAATGTAGTTTCGTATTATTATATAGAGAGCGAAAGGATGATTATAACTATGAATAAAACTAGAACTCGTTTTGCGCCGAGTCCAACTGGCTATATGCACATTGGAAATTTGCGTACAGCTTTATTTGAATTTTTAATTGCGAAACACGAAGGTGGCGACTTCTTATTACGTATTGAGGATACTGACCAAGAGCGTAAGGTAGAAGGTGCTGTAGATGTTATTTATAAAACTTTAAAAGAGTGTGGTTTGAACTGGGATGAAGGTCCAGATATTGGTGGAGACTTTGGTCCATATGTTCAAAGTGAACGTTTGCCTATGTACAAAGGGTATGCCGAAGATTTAATTAAACTTGGTGGAGCTCACTATTGTTTCTGTAGTGAAGAGGAGATTGAAGCTCAAAGAAAAGAAGCTGAAAGCTTAGGTATTTCTTTTAAGTTCAATGATCCTTGTAAGCACTTGAGTGCTGAGGAAGTACAGGCTAAATTGGATGCGGGTGAACCTTATGTTATTCGTCAAACAATCAAAGATGTTGGTGAAACATATTTTGATGATGAAGTATATGGTCGTATTGAAGTAGATGGTGATGTATTGGATGAACAAATCTTGATTAAATCGGATGGATATCCAACATACAACTTTGCGAACATTATTGATGATCACCAGATGCAGATTTCTCACGTAGTTCGTGGAAATGAATATTTATCAAGTACACCTAAGTACAACTTGATTTATGATGCGTATGGATGGCAAAGACCAACCTATGTACACGTACCGCCTGTAATGAAGGATGAACACCACAAATTATCAAAACGTAATGGAGATGCTTCTTTCCAAGATCTTGTTGCGAAGGGATATTTGCCGGATGCGATCATGAATTATATTGCACTTCTTGGATGGGCTCCTGAAACAGAACAGGAAATCTATACTTTGGATGAGTTGATCAAAGTATTTAATATTCACCGTATTTCTAAATCACCAGCCATTTTCGATATTGATAAATTGACTTGGATGAACGGTGTATATTTGAGAAACATGGATGAAGAAACATATTATGAAACAGTTCGTCCATACTTAGAAAAAGCGGTTCATGGACCATACAACTTAAAAGAGATTGCCAAAATCATTCAACCTCGTATTGATATCTTGAATCAAATCGAAGAAAGTGTTGACTTCTTTGATACATTAGTAGATTACGATTTAGAGATGTATCGTCACAAGAAGATGAAGACAACTCCAGAAGTTGCATTAAAAGCTTTAAAAGCCAGCAAGCAAACTTTAGAAGCCTTTGATCAATGGGACAGCATGGATGCATTGCACGAATGTTTATTAGCTCTTCCTAAAGAGTTGGAGATGAAGAATGGACAGGTATTATGGCCAATTCGTACAGCTGTTTCTGGTAAACAATTCAC
>NZ_DBMEXE010000042.1:0-1047 GCF_056804935.1 Holdemanella sp.
GAAATAAAGATATATGCCCAGAAGTCAATTTATATAAGACGTTGTATGAGTGTTGATTTTAGCTTTATATCCTAATTTATTAAATGTGTCTTTTTCAAAAAGAAAATTATGTTCCTTACTTCTTAAAAAGTGTTATTGAATCTGGGATGTTTAAAGAATTATTGTTGAGATATTTATCTTTAAAAGAATCAGATACACTTCAATGTGTTAAGTTAAATCGTAACTTATTAAGTAAGTGGCATTATGCGAGCATCTCTGAAGAGGTGGCACAGAATTTGACAATCAGTGCTAATGGAAGAGTCTATCTAACAAGGTATGTTATGTCAAAAGAAGGTGTACAGGCTTTAAAAACGCAACAAGCTACGATTTCTAAAGAAGATGCCTATGCCATTTTAGAAGCGATGGCAAGTTTGGATCTAGAGACCAAAGAAGTAGAAGAAAATGGATGGCAATTAAGGATGTATAAAAATGTCGGTGGAAAGAATCGCTTAGTGAAAACAATTGTCCACGATGAAAAGAATCCAAAAGGTTTCAATGAATGGATTCGTTCTTTATTACCGTTTGAGCATCTGTTTGTGTTTGGAGGTTCCTATTATTCATGGGAAAAATAATGTAAATTACTTACATTTCAGCTTGACATTTATTTTCATTAAGACTATATTATTTTCAAAGCAATGAAAAGAAATAGTAAAATAGTACTGCTTCAAGAGACTTTCTGGTTGGTGAAAAGAAAGAGTAAGGCTATTTGAACACGTCTTTGAGCTGTAAAGATGAAACTAAGTAGTTTTTAACGTATTCCTGGCGTTATCAGGTTTGAGGCTAATTTATTAGTAAAATAAGGTGGAACCACGTGAGTTAAACTTTCGTCCTTAGGACGGAAGTTTTTTTGTTTATAAGGAGGTTTGTTTATATGCAACAAATACAATTACCACAAGGAATGAAAGATACGATTTTGAATGAGTGTGAAAAGAAAAAATATCTACAAAATACTTTGGAACGGATTTTTGAATCCTTTGGATATGAAGAAATCATTACACCAACGATTGA
>NZ_DBMEXE010000042.1:1057-9926 GCF_056804935.1 Holdemanella sp.
TATGAAACATATGAAAATGCATTTAAAAACATTCAAACAACAGATATGTATAAATTCTTTGATGAAAATGGAAGAATTCTAACATTAAGAACGGATATGACCGTTCCAATTGCACGTGTTTGTGCATCGAAATTTAAAGATTCAAAGCCTCCGTTTCGCTATCGCTATACTTCAAATGTATTTAAAGTACGTCAAAAATTTGCAGGCAAAAGAAGTGAAGTCACAGATTGTGGCATCGAATTGATTGGATTGGATTCAAAAAGTGATGTACAAGTCTTGTGCTGCGCTTTAGAAGTCATGAAAAACTTTAAAAACTATACGCTCGAAATCGGAAATGTGCAGTTTTTTCAGGCGGCTTGCAAAGTTGTTCGTTTGAGCACAGAAGAAGTCAATACTCTAGCCAATTTAATTGATAAGAAAAGCATGGTCGATCTGAAAGTTTACTTGGATTCATTGTATCTCAGTGAAAAAATTGTGGATTTCTTTATGCACCTTCCATTCCTGTGTGGAGATGTGAATATATTAGATGAAGCATATAAGTATTGTTTCGATGATTCATTAAAGGATGTCTTAGATTCTATGAAAGAATGTATCCAATCTTTAAAAGAATTAGGATATTTAGAAAATGTAACCGTAGATTTAGGAAAAGTTGCCCATTTGGATTACTATACCGGAATTATTTTTGAAGGATATGTTTCAGGTGTTGGAACAAGTATCTTAAGTGGCGGTCGATATGACTGTTTATTAAAGAAGTTTGGTCGTGATCTTCCAGCTTGTGGCTTTAGTGTAAAGCTAGATCCACTCATTGATCATGTGGATGTACAATCGAAAAAGAAATATAAATTGTATTATCCACAAGACAAACAAATTGAAGCTATGAAACAAGCAAAAAATTTGAGAAAAGAAGGAATCGTCATTTTAGAACCATCAACAAATGAATCTATTTATGTAGAGGAGGTACAAGCATGAGCTTATCGATTGCACTCACAAAGGGACGTTTAGAAAAACAAACTGTTGCTATGTTAGAAGAACTTGGTTATGGAGTAGAAGCTTTAAAAGATAAGGGTCGAGCTTTGGTGTTTAAAGATTCTGTACATGACATTCAATATTTTTTAGTGAAATCCAACGATTGTATTACCTATGTTAATCATGGTGTGGCTGATATTGGTGTTGTTGGAAAAGATACCATTTTAGAAAATGAGAATGATAACTATGAATTGTTAGATTTGAAGATTGGCAAGTGTAAATTCATTGTGGCTAGCCTACCTCAAAATCAGTTGTTTTCAAAAGTAGGACACATTAAGATTGGAACCAAATATCCTCGTGTAGCTAAACAATATTTTTTGTCCAAAGGTATGGATGTTGAAATTATTAAGATTGATGGATCTGTAGAATTAGCACCTATTTTAGGTCTATGCGACGGAATCGTAGATATTATGGAAACAGGAACAACCTTAAAAGAAAATGGTTTAGTTGTGCTAGATACAGTCTGTGACATTAGTGCACGTGTTATTGTGAATAAAGCAAGCTTTAAGTTAAAACACGAAGAAGTGATGAAAGTAATCAATGATTTAAGTAAGAGGGTGAATGAAGATGTTGACTAGAATTTATAAAGAAGATAAAGATGCATTGAAAGAATATTTGATGTCACGAACACAAGATTTAAGTACAGATGTCTTGGTTACAGTGTCAAATATTATTCAAGATGTAAAAGAAAATAAAGATGAGGCTTGTCTAAAATATACACAACAATTTGATAAGGTAAGCTTAGATACAATGGAAGTATCTCAAGAAGAATGGGATGCACAAATATTAAAATGTGATGATTCGTTTGTAGAAGCAATGAAACTTGCTAAAAAAAATATCGAAGATTTTCATAAACTTCAAAAACAAAATGGATATTTGTTGCAGAAAGAAAAGGGAATCTATTTAGGCCAAAGAGTACTACCTCTTGAAGCAGTAGGAATCTATGTTCCAGGAGGACGTGCACAATATCCAAGCAGTGTTTTAATGAATGCATTACCCGCAAAAATTGCCGGTGTTCAAAATGTTGTTATGGTAACTCCACCGGATAAAAATGGAACGATTCACCCTAATATTGCGTATGCGGCTAAACTTGCCGGTGTAGATAAAATCTATAAGATTGGTGGAGCTCAAGCTATTGCTGCTTTGGCCTATGGTACACAAACCATTGATCGAGTAGATAAAATCGTAGGTCCAGGAAATATTTATGTTGCAGCCGCTAAAAAATTAGTGTATGGAACGGTCGATATTGATATGATCGCAGGGCCGAGTGAAATTTTAGTTGTTGCCGATGAAAAGGCGAATGCAGAATATGTAGCAGCCGATCTATTATCACAAGCCGAACATGATCCAATGGCAAGTGCGATTTTGTTGACTACAAACGAAGAACTTTTGGATTTGGTGAATCAAGAGCTTTTAAAACAAAGTGCTGTATTACCTAAAAAAGAAATAGTGGAACAATCCCTAAAGAACTATGGTAAAGCCATTGTTTGTGATTCGATTGAAGAATGCATTTCTATTAGTAATGAAATTGCACCAGAACACTTAGAATTGATGATTCAAAATCCAATGGAACACCTACAAGAAGTAAAAAATGCAGGTAGTGTTTTCTTGGGCTACTACACTTGCGAAAGCATAGGTGATTATTTTGGTGGAACAAACCATGTTTTACCAACGAGTGGAACGGCACGTTTCTCAAGTGCTTTATCCGTAGATAGTTTTATTAAAAAATCATCTTATTTGTATTATTCAAAACAAGCAATCGAAGCCTATGGAAAATATATTGAAACAATTGCCAGTGAAGAACACTTACAAGCACATGCCAATGCAGCTAAAGTGAGGATGAAATAATGAAGGGTTATCAAACACATACACAAACAGGAATTCTATTGAATGCCAATGAGGCAAGTCAAAACGTAGATGATAATGTCAAACAAGAAATTTTAGATGCGATTTCAAACCTTGCACTCAATCGATATCCAGATACAACTTGTCATGAATTACATGATTTATATGCCAATATTATGAATGTTCCATCCTCATGGATCTTATCAGGAAATGGATCGGATCAAATGTTGGGATTTTTGATTCAGTATTATGGACAAGGAAATAAAACACTGTATACATTAGCACCAGATTTTTCTATGTATGACTATTATGTAGAATTGAATCATGCAAAAATTGAAAAATTTGAAACGTCTTTAGATGGATCCTTTGATGTCGATGCATTTATTTCAAATGGGAAAGATAAAAAAGTGGATATGATCTTATTCTCAAATCCAAATAATCCGACAGGACATGCGATTTCGAAATTAGAAATGATTCAAATTTGCGAAGCCTTTTCGAATATTCCAGTCATTTTTGATGAAGCCTATATGGAGTTTGGTAATGAAAGTGCCATCGATTTATTAAAAACATATCCAATGGTTTTTGTTTGTCGAACTCTATCCAAGGCGTATGGACTTGCAGGAATTCGTTGTGGGTTTATGATTTCTTCACAAGTTGAAAAATTAGCTCCACTTTTTATTCCTTATGCACTAAGTAGTGTTACCCAAACGATAGCAAGTGTTGTATTAAGACATGCCGATGCATATAAATCGAATATTGCGACTATTATTTCAGAAAGAGAAAGAATGTATCGAGAAGTGAAGGATTATAAAACAATTAGTTTCTATCCTTCAAATGCGAATTTCTTGTATGGAAGAACAGATAAAAAAGATATTTTAATGGATATGTTTAAAGAAAAGAACATCACAATTCGAAATTATGCGGATGCTAGTTTTCGTATAACGATTGGGACAAGCGAAGAAAATGAAATGGTATTAGATATTCTAAGGAGATTTGAGTATGCGAATAGCTGAAAAAAACAGGGATACAAAAGAAACAAAAATATATGAAAAGATCAACTTAGATGGAAATGGAAATAGCGACATTGATACAGGAATTGGTTTTTTTGATCATATGTTGACATTGTTTGCGTTTCACTCAAATTTTGATTTAGTTGTAAAAGCGGATGGCGATCTTGAAGTGTGTGATCATCATACAATAGAAGATTGTGGAATTTTATTAGGAAAATTATTCTTAGAAGCTTTAGGGGATAAAAAAGGAATTGCCCGCTATGGAAGTATGAATCTTCCTATGGATGAAGTTTTATGTAATGTCACATTAGATATTAGTGGACGACCTTATTTGGTTTTTAATTGCGAATTGATAAGAGAAAACATTGGAACGATGTCTTGTGAAATGGTTGAAGAATTTTTTAGAGCCTTTTGTGTGGCAGCTGGGGTAACGTTACATATCAATGTGTACTATGGAAAGAATGATCATCATAAAGTAGAGGCCATATTTAAAGCGTTTGGCCGTGCCTTGAAACAAGCTGTAAAAATAGAATCGGATCGTATTCCTAGTTCTAAAGGAGTAATTGAATGATTGGAATTATTGATTATGGCATGTCCAATTTATACAGCGTAAAAAATGCTTGTGACTATTTAGGTTTAGATTGTGTTGTTTCAAAAGATGTTTCTATTTTATCTAAATGCGATAAATTGATTTTACCAGGAGTTGGAGCTTTTCAAGACTGCATGCACACACTCCATTCTATGGGACTCTATGATTTTATTGTTCAACAAGTAAATAAAGATGTTGCGCTATTAGGGATTTGCCTTGGTATGCAGGCTTTGTTTGAAACGAGTGAAGAAAATGGCTTATGCGATGGTTTTGGCTTTTTAAAAGGTCATGTTTGTCATATGGAGGATACAAGTGTAAAAATTCCCCAAATCGGTTGGAACGTATTGGAAAGTAATCATCCTCAGGCAATATTTAAAGAAAATACGTATGTGTATTATGTCCATTCATATTATGCCAAAGATATGGATGATCAAGACTTAATTGGATATTCCATGTATGGAAGTATGAAAATACCAGGTCTTGTGATGCATGATCGTATTATGGGATGTCAGTTTCATCCTGAAAAAAGTGGAGAAGATGGATTAAAAATATTGGAATATTTTGGAAAGGAGTTCTAAATGATTGTATTACCTGCAATAGATATATTAGATGGAAAACCCGTTCGTTTGTACCAAGGTGATTATGGCCAATCCAAATGTGTGGCGGATGATGTACTTGTTTGTGCTAAAAATTTTGAAGCGGCAAATGCTTGCTATTTACATGTTGTGGATTTAAACGGGGCAAAAGAAGGAAGTCGAATCAATGAAGATTTGATTTGTGAAATTGTGAAGACATGTGATATACCCGTTGAAGTGGGTGGAGGCATTCGTACGATGTCTGCTATAGATTTTTATATAGAAAATGGTGTTTCAAGAGTTATTCTAGGAACTTCAGCAATTCAAGATTATTGTTTATTAAAAGATGCAGTTTCAAAATATGGTTCTAAGATTGCGGTTGGACTTGATTGTAAAGACGGATATGTATGTACGTCAGGCTGGTTGGAAACGAGCAAAGAATATTATTTGGATTTTGCGAAAAGAATGGAAGAGATTGGGGTAAAGACATTGATTTGTACAGACATTTCAAAGGATGGAACTTTACAAGGACCTAACTTTGAGATGTTAAAAGCACTTAAAAATCATGTATCATGTAACTTAATCGCATCTGGTGGTGTTCGTGATTTATCACATATTCAAACATGTAAAGAATTAGGGTTGTATGGTGTAATTGCGGGTAAGGCCATTTATGAAAAGACGTTAGATTTGAAAGAGGCGTTAAGCATATGTTGACAAAAAGAATTATACCTTGTCTAGATGTAAAAAATGGGAACGTTGTGAAGGGAATCCACTTTTTGGGTTTAAAAGAAGTGGGAGATCCTGCAGCTCTGGCAAAGAAATATTATTTAGATGGTGCTGACGAATTGGTTTTTTTGGATATTAGTGCCACAGTAGAAAAAAGAAAAACCATGGTTGATATTGTAAATAAGGTCGCAAAAGAAATCTATATTCCTTTTACGGTTGGTGGAGGCATTTCAACGATTGAAGATGTTCGTGCCATGTTGATGGCAGGAGCCGATAAGGTAAGCTTAAATAGTGCTGCAATTCGTAATCCGGACTTAATTAAAGAGGCAAGTAAACGTTTTGGAAACCAATGTATTGTACTTGCGGTGGATGCCAAGCGAAGAAAAGATGGTTCGGGTTGGAACGTATACATTGAAGGTGGCAGAAAAGATACGGGTATAGATTGTATTGAATGGATCTTAAAAGGTGTATCTTTAGGAGCTGGAGAAATCTTGTTAACGAGCATGGATGCGGATGGCACTAAGGATGGTTTTGATTTAGCCTTGTATGAAGCTGTATCTAAAGTGGTTCAAGTGCCAGTGATTGCGTCTGGTGGATGTGGAAAGATGGATGACTTTGTGGATGCGTTAAAAGTCAGCGATGCGGCTTTAGCAGCTAGTATTTTTCATTATGAAGAATCGAATGTTCAAAATGTGAAAAAGTATTTAAAAGAAAAAGGAGTGGCAGTTCGTATATGATGCGATTGGATTTTGAGAAACAAAATGGCTTGATTCCTTGTATTGTGCAGGATGTAGATACAAAAAAAGTATTAATGTTGGCATATATGAATGAAGAATCTTACAAAAAAACAATAGAGACAAAATTGGCAACGTATTATTCTCGTTCAAGACAAAGCTTGTGGGTCAAAGGCGAAACAAGTGGACATTATCAACATGTACAGGCAATTCGCATCGATTGTGATCAAGATACAATTTTATTAGAGGTCAAACAAGTTGGTGCGGCTTGTCATACGGGACATTATTCTTGTTTTTATAGAGATGAAAATGGAGATTGTGTAGATGAGTGAATTCGTTGATTTATATGATAGAAATCGAAAGTTTTTAAATCGTGTTGTAGATCGTAATACATATTTATTTCAACCTGGAGAATTCATGATGTATGTTTTGGCTATCTTAGAAAATGAAGAAGGAAAATTTTTGGTTACACAAAGGGCGTTGGATAAAAAATGGGCTGCTGGAGACTGGGAAATGCCTGGCGGTGGTGCTAAGAGTAAAGAGTCAAGTTTAGATGCAATCAAGCGTGAAGTAAAAGAAGAAACAGGGCTTGATGTCATAAATGGTCATGTTGTATATTCATACTTTAATGAAGATCAAAAAAGACATGATAATTATTTTGTAGATATTTATCATTTTAAGTTTGATTTCCAATTAAGTGATGTAACCTTAAATACTCGTGAAAGTATTGATTGTAGGTGTGTGAGTCTAGATGAATTGGTTGCGATGAATAACGAAGATGAATTTTTACATTTTGAAAGAATTATGAAGGCTTTACAACAGAAAAAATAGGACTAAAATATATATGTAAGTTCTATGACTGAAACACTACCGACTACTTCCTTTATAGGTCATAGACTGACAAATGGGTAAGCTTGCTTACCCTTTTTATATGTGCTATTATTTAAGTGGCAGTGTGATGAGCTGCCAAAGGGACATGCAGAGCGTGGTAAACTCTGCGAAGGAAAAGTGGATTAGAGGGTATAGATAAAATGTGGTGGTTTTATCTATACAGAATTTTGTTTGTTAAGAAGAGCATAATAATATAATGGATGCAAACAAAATTCATTGTAATATTTATATGAGGATATAAATATTGCGAAAAGCGGTTTAAGGAAGTGATGAAAGCCTTAAACCTCTTTTTTTTGGAGGGTATATGAAGATTTCAAATTATTTTGCGAAAGAAAAAATGGATGATGCTTCGTTTATTCAAACATACATCGAAAAATTAAGCGATTTAACAGACGAAGATATTTGTTGGGCTAATTCAGATTTAGAAGAAGATCATGAGAAGGTGCAGTCATTATTGATGGAAATGGTGCTTTCTTTTTATGCAACAGATTTAGTAGATATGAAAGATTATGAGGAGTATCTGGTAGATAAAGAATATCAATCTATGTCATTTAAAGAGCTTCAAGCATCATTGATTCAATTATTTCATAATGATAGAGTGCATCCGGACAGTCTGATACATAATGGGATTGGAAAAAAAGAATTGTTAGAAATATTAGTCGAAATGAAAAAGCGTATGAGTCATTAATGCATCCAAGTTTGAGGGCTTGGATGTTTTCTTTATACGTTGTATAATTGTAAAGATGGAAAAGGAGCGTTTTGTATGAATTCAAAAAGTCCAATAGGTGTTTTTGATTCGGGATTAGGTGGAATTAGTGTTTTACATACGATGCATAGTTTACTTCCTAATGAAAATCTGATCTATTTGGGAGATAGTAAATATAATCCTTATGGAACAAAGACAAAAGAAGAAATCACAAAGCGTTGCGTTGCGATATGTGACGAATTGATATCTCATGATGTTAAGGCAATCGTCATTGCGTGCAATACGGCAACGAGTGCTTGTGTTAAGCTTCTAAGAGAAAAGTATGATGTGGATATTATTGGTATGGAACCGGCATTAAAGGTGGCATGCGATCGAGGTGAACATCAACGTATTGCGGTATGGGCAACCCAACTTACTTTGTCAGAAAAGAAGTTTGCGAATTTGATGAATCGATTTAAAGATGAACATCATATTATAAAGGTGCCTTGTCCAGAACTTGTAAGAATGGTTGAAGACAATAAACTTGATGATGCATGTCTTGTAGAGTCTTGTTTGAAAGAGTATTTAGCAGCTAGTGACTATAAAAATCTAGATAGCATTGTATTAGGGTGTACGCATTTTCCTTTTTATACAAAATATTTGGAAAAGCTTTGTCCAAATGTTCATATTATTGAAGGAAGCGTGGGTACGACTTTACATACAAAAGATTTGTTGGAACAAAAAGGTTTGTTGAATACAAGTTGTGAAGAAGGACAAATTACATGGAT
>NZ_DBMEXE010000043.1:0-9910 GCF_056804935.1 Holdemanella sp.
GGACTTACTCATTCCGCGTATAGATAAGACTAGTTCTTCATTCTTATCTGCCATAAAATCTCTCCTATTTTGTTTACTACTATCTAAATAATATTAGGGAGAAATAATTTCTCCCTAATAATCTTAATCCCCATGTTATTTTTGAATTATTTATTTAAGGATTCCTGTATAAGAAGCTGCATTGTCAGTCTTAACCATGTTAATTGCGAATGCATCATATTTGTCTGGGTTTCCTAAACGGTTTGTGATGTTAGATTCAGTTTGTCCATCTCCACCAATGTATTCAACATCTAAATTCAATAAGTCATCATATTTTTCTAATAATGGTTGGTAAGTTGAACTTAAGAAGTTATCAGATGCGTTGTAGATATTTAACCAAACACTCTTCTTAGCGTGATCTTTTTCACCTAATTGGTTAGAAACTGGAGCATAAGTAACTGTTGAATCTAAGAAATCTTTATAGTTGTCAGCAGTAACAGCAACGTTTAATGCATAGTAAGAACGTTGATCCTTATTGTATGTATAAACATCATCAGTTAAAACGTTTCCAGCATCATCTTTTGTACCGATACCTGTATCGATATCAACGCCATCTAAAGCATTACGTAATACTCTTAATGTTAAATAAGCTTGAACGTCAGCATGTTGAGAAATTGTTCCACCATATCCTTCAGCGATTGCAGCAACTGCATCTGAGTTAGCATCGTATCCGAATGTAGGAACTTTGTTTTCTTTTGACCAAGCATTGAACATTGACATACCCATACCATCGTTGTTAGAAGCTACAACGTCAACTTCATCACCGAATGAAGCAGTCCATGTACCGATTGTGTTACCAGCAGTAGCAGCATCCCAAGTTGCACCTGAAGAGTTCTTCATTTCTTGAGAAGCAAGTTCTCTTACTGTATAAGTTTTTCCATTAATTTCTAACGAGCCATCTTGAACACTCTTAGATTTACCATCATTATTAATACCAGCTGGATCACTTACGATTTCACCATCTTTTTCAACAGCTGTACCTAAAGCTTTACGAACACCTCTTGTACGAGCGATAGAATCATTGTGACCAACATCACCAATAGCTAATACGTAACCGATAACGCCATCTCCGTTACGATCTAATGTATCGATATTCTTTTCGATATATTCTTTAATCATTTGTCCTTGAAGTTCAGCACCTTGATTTGCATCGAAACCAACATAATAAGTATCTTTGTTAAAGTTTAATGCATCCTTGTCTAATTCACCAGTTGAACTGTTAGAAGGTTGACGGTTATACCATACTAAAGGTTTGTCAGCATTCGCAACACTAGAACCACCAGTTTTTCCTTCATCTCCTCCACTGCTACAAGCAGTTAATGCAACACCCATAGATAAAGCTGCAGCAATTGTTAAAAATCTTTTGTTCATATTATCCTCCTAATGTAGATTTTTACATTAAGACACTTTCCCATACAGATACTTCGCTTGATTATAATATGATTGGCAGCCGGGTGTTCCAAAAGTAATTTTTAATTTGTTATTTGCTTGCTGTATTTGAAACAAAGCCATTTGTCGTGAAATCAATTTATATAATCTATTCTATGCTTGTAAAGCCAACTATGTATCCTCCTCAATGAGATGCGTCTTTTTACTACTGCATTCTAACATATGATTGCAAGCGCTTTCAACTATTTTTTTATTTTTTTTATTTATAACTATTATTTGTATAATCACTATTTTTATTCAGATTCAAATATTATTATCATGTATAAAATATAACTATATTCCTATCAAATTCGTATGTATTATTGTCTACAAAATCACTATGTAACTTCAATAATATCTGCCCATCATATACGCAAATCGTTACTACCACTGCCTATTTAAAAGCTTTATAATCACTATGTTAACAAATAATTTCATTTTATTATTTTGACTCATTTAAGAAATGCAAAAATTATTTTTGATTTTTTTATTTTTTTGCTTGCAATTAATATAAACTTATAGTATCATTAACTAGCA
The DNA here is from genome assembly GCF_056804935.1 of Holdemanella sp. Taxonomy (NCBI): domain Bacteria; kingdom Bacillati; phylum Bacillota; class Erysipelotrichia; order Erysipelotrichales; family Erysipelotrichaceae; genus Holdemanella; species Holdemanella sp. Next base: position 2,005 of record NZ_DBMEXE010000043.1, read on the forward strand.
CTTGTCAAGGAAGACAAGTTTAATATACATGGCGCGTTGGAGAAACGGTTAACTCACATGCCTTTCACGCATGCATTCACGGGTTCGAATCCCGTACGCGTCACCATTGTTAAAATAAAGTCCGAAAGGACTTCTTTTTTTTGCCTTCTAAAAGAAAAAGCCTTCTAAAAAGAAGGCTAAAGTTCATTGACAATATTATGTACCCATATTCCTTTTTTAACCAATGTGATTCCTAATACTGCCTTAGGAATATCCACACATTGTACCAATAAGTACACATTGAATATAGGTAAATTCGTAAAACGAGTTAAACATAGTGCAACCATAAACGTAAACATGAATGTATATCCACTATCGAAGAAGAAGGTAAGCAATGTTTTTCCTCCTGCACGCATTGTAAAGTAGCTACTGTAATACAAAGAAATAATTGGAAGCATACAAGCCGAAACTCTTAACAAAGATGTTGCTAATGACTTTACTTCTATAGACGTATTATAGATTTGAGGAATAAAGGATGAACATCCAAACAATGCCACACCAATACCTAAACACATCATAAAATTCATAAATACCATCTTCAAATCATAGTCTTTGGCATATTCAATTTCACCAGCACCCAATCTTTGACCTACAATGATTGAAATCGAATTTCCCATTGCATAACAAATAATCATAAAGAAATTGGTTACTGTTGTTGTAATATTGATGGCCGCCACAGCCTCAAGTCCTCTTGTTGAATAACATTGAGAAATAAGCGCTATGGATATCGACCACAATATTTCATTACACAATAGTGGAATTCCTCTTTTAACAACATTCTTAAATATATCACCCGATATCTTATCTAAACGCATCGCATCCCTTAAATATTTGTTATTATAGCCTGCCGCTACATTTATCCCCATCTCTACAACTCTTGAAATAACCGTACCAATGGCTGCACCAATAACGCCAAGTCTAGGAAATCCAAAATTTCCAAAAATTAAAATATAGTTAATACAAAAATTCACAATAACCGCTATGACACTAGCCTTCATTGGTAAAACTGTATTTCCCGTTTCTCTTAATGAAGAAGAATATACTTGTGTAATCGCAAAAGGAATGAGTCCAATCAGCATAACATCCATATACTGCTTACCAAAGTTCAAAGTTGTCAAACTATCTGTCGGATCATCATTTAGATATAATGAAATCAATGAAGGCCCCAACACTTTAAAAATGCATATGGCCAATATTGAAATCAAAATGCCAAGCAACATTTTAATTCGGAAACAATTGTGTACACCATCCCTGTTTCCACGTCCATAAAATTGTGCCAGAAATATTCCAGCCCCTGACATTGCTCCAAAGACACTCACATTAAATACTTGAAATAACTGATTTGAAATAGATACACCACTCATAGATAGTGTTCCTAATTGTCCAATCATAATGTTGTCTAATAAACTGGCAAGATTGGTAAACCCATTCTGTATCACAATCGGAATACATACAATCAAAACCATTCGATAAAACTTCTTATCACCAATTAACGATTTCATGCCCTTCCCCCTCTAAGTAAGAAATACCGAGAACGCTTAATGATTCTCGGTATTATTTTTGTAGTAACACAATGCGCCTAATAAATTAGCATCATTGTTAAATTTACAAGCTTTGATAACAGGTTCCTCTAAAGTTGGAAACCATTGTGTCAAGCCTTTCATATTTTCTTTGATACAGTCAATTAGTTTAGGCTGTGCTGATATACCTCCACCAATCAAAATTGTATCCACATCTAATAGCAACTGAAGATTGTTTAACATCCAAGCCAAATTTTGGCAATATTTGTTAAAACCTGCATATACTCTTTCATCATCTAAATGATCAAAAAGTTCTTTACCCGTTAAACCCGTCGCTCTTTCAAGACCATCTTTTCCAAAGCATGTAGCCATGGTATTCTTAAAAGTTTTTTCTGTATCCATATGCGCATCTGAATATTCACCTGCCAATAAATGTGAACCTTCATATACCTTATGATCAATCACTATACCCATCCCAATATATGTACCTAGAACCACAACCAAAGCATTCTTTGAATGTATCAAATTTCCAAATCCAAGTTCAGCCCACGTTGCACAACGACCATCATTTTCAATTGTCACTTTACAACCTTTAATTTCTTCCAACCGCTCTTTTAAAGGGTAGTTAGACAGAAAAGCCAGTTTACCAGTAATAAATGCACTAGAATGATCTTCATTCAAGATTCCAGGCATACTGATCGCAATTCCAGTATATTCAAATGGTAAATCACAAATGGATTGAACGATTTTATCTGCCGTATCCAAAGTAGGATACTCCCCTTTTTGTTGGATATTCCCTGACGCATCGCATAATCCATATTTAATATTGGTACCACCAATGTCGATCGTTAAAATCATAATTTTTGCGACGTTGAAATTGTGTAACTATATAAATCACCACGATAGTAACACATTGTATACTCTATCTTTTTCTTCTTTTTATCATAAGAGATACGCTTACGAGCTAAAACCGGCTGATCCTTACGTATCTTCAATGCCAAACAGATTTCTTCACTCGGATTAATCGCAGAAAACTCTTCATCTATTCTTGTCGGTGCGCCAATCACTTCATAAATAGACTGTGTTTGTTCTTCCATATTCAAAGGTATATTCAAACTTAAAGGAAAATAAGACACAAAATACACCAATAACACATCATCTGCACTACGAACTCTTCGAACACAATACATCATTTCTTCGTCCAAGCCAAACAATTCTCTTGTAGCTTCATCCGGAATTTCTTTTGTGATGTGAAAAGACTTAGTTCCCGGCGTTCTTCCTAATGCTGTCATTTCGTCTGTAAAACTACGGATATGCGACAACTCCTCTTTGATTTTAGGTCTGTATGTCACAAACGTACCCTTGCCACGTCCACGCTTTACCATACCTTCCTGTTCTAATTCAAGAATAGCTTGTCTTGCTGTAATTCTTGAAACATCGTACATCTCTTGAATTTCCATTTCACTGTCAACGCGATCTCCCACAGCCAAGACTCCATCTTGGATATCTTTTTTGTAGAACTCCTTTATTTGTTTATAGTAAGGAAGATGACCCGACGTTGTATCTAACTTATGCATAATTTGATCTCCTTATATTTGTTATAACAATTATAGGATATTTCTTCTTCGCTTGTCAATTTCAATCCATTCATCTAACGTCATTGGAACATAATCACTGTACATACAGAAACAATTGATTAACTGACAAGGCACACCCTCTAATTGGCCATCACTGATTCTTGGGTGTTTTTGTTGATGAATATACTCTTGATAAGCATCTAAAAATTGCTGATCTTGCGTCGCATGAATATGCCCATGCAACATAAATGTTTTTGGGTTTCCATCCTCATCTCTTCGATATTGTCCGTTATAACACGCAATTGGATAATGAGATAAAACTACTTTTCGTTTATTCTCATTTAATTCCGCATAATCTTTGATCCAAACAAATCGCGAAGCATCAAAGTTTTTATCATCCAAGAAACGATCATGATTTCCACGAATCAAATAAACTTTCCCCTTTAATTCATCCAAAATCTCTGTTGTTTGACTTGCGTTTCCCCATGAAAAATCTCCCAAAACAACAACTTCATCATTCTTTCGAACTTTACTGTTCCATTGATCAATCATATATTCATTCATTTGTTCGATGTCTTCGAAACCTCTTTGATCCATCTTTTCATTCAACGAACGATGAAAAAAATGTGTATCTGCAATATAATAACGCATCTTTTAACTCATCCTTTCAAATAGAAAATAGCGGAAGACCCGCTATTTTATCATACACGCAAATCCTTCTTGTTTATAAGCACTTTGCGTCTTTTTCAAACTTACATAATCCGATTGAGCTTCACCCTTATCTAATAAGCCACTTTCAATCAGCGTATCTATATTTGCTGTTTTAAAATCCATTTCCAACGTCACTTCAACCTGCTGTTCTTTTAATTCAGTAGATACATGAACGCCTTCAATCGAATTATATTTATCATCCAATGAAGAATTGATCTTAGATTGAATCTGTTCAGAATTCATATCTTCTGTTATACCTAAATCTGAAAAGCTCATCGCAAACTTCTGTGTCATCTTTTGAATCTTATCCCCCTTAGCTTCAAAAGTAACTTGTTGCGAAGAATCATTCTTACAATCAATTACCTTTATTTTATTTGCCTTTTTCACTGTAACCGGCGCCTTTTCGGTTGACTTACTCTTTTGATGCGTAAGATCACTCACTTTTGTACAGCCACAAAGCAATAAACATGCACACAACAAATATTGTACTCGCATAAGTATTCCCCCTTACGCAAATCATTTTATCATGAAATCAAATGTTCATCCACAAAGTTCGAAAGTTCATTCAAGCCAGCCTTAAATAATTTACTATCTTGAGCCAAGCCTAAACGAAAATAATATTCTTTATCAAAACACGATCCCGGCACAAAGAAAACACCTTTTTCTGCCAATAATAATTTCGCAAACGTCTCACTCTTTAAATCAAAATAATACTTCAAAAAACAAACCGTACCACCACTTGGTAATACACATTCAAACGAAGGATTATCTTTAAGCCATTCATGAACGATATTTTTATTTGTTGAAATAATATTTTTAGCCCTTAAAATCAATTCATCCTTATGCTTAATGGCAATCCATCCCAATTTGTCCACTAAAGGACCTGTAGAAATCATTGAATAATCTCTTCTTACATTGATTTGATGAATCACATACTCATTAGCTTTGATCCATCCAAGACGTAATCCAGCCAGTGAAAACATTTTACTTAAACTTGATGTTGAAATTCCATTTTCATATATATCACTAATCGAGACTTCCTCATTTAAGCCACGATATACTTCATCACAAAGAATATATGTATTATAGGGTTTACACAATTCAATCAATGCATTTAGAAACTCATTAGAATATTCTGTCCCCGTTGGATTCGAGGGATTATTTAAAATAATCATTTTCGTTGATGAATTTAAAACACCTCTAAACTTTTCCACACTAACCTGCCAATCCCATTCGTCCAGTTCAACCAAATGCACTTTACACCCAAGTGATTTTGGAACATCCACAAACTGCTGATATCCAGGAACCACACTAATGACTTCATCTCCTTTTTCTAATAAAGTGTTCATCACCAATTCATTTGCCTGCAAGCAACCTTGTGCTGTTGTGATATTATCAATTGTTCCATGCTCATATAAAGATAGGATTTCCTTTTTTAATTCAATATCCCCAGTGATTTTTCAAATCTAATATTAGATTTGAAAAATCAAAGTCTTCCAAATCCAACAGTTCCTGTAACGTAAGAGATTTAACACATGTATCCGTCATATTGTAGATAGCATCATTTTCATAGTCATTCATCCATTGTTCGACTTTAAAATCTGGCAATCTCATTCGTAGAATACCTTACTCAAGAAATCCTTTGCACGTTCAGACTGAGGATTTTCAAAAAACTTTTCACTCGTATTCTCTTCTACAATTTCACCTTGATCCAAGAAAACAACTCGAGTGCCTACCTTTCTCGCAAATCCCATTTCATGTGTAACCACAACCATTGTCATACCTTGCTTACCTAGATCCTTCATTACTTCAAGCACTTCCTTGATCATTTCTGGATCTAATGCACTCGTAGGTTCATCAAACAACATAATATCTGGATTCATGCATAAGGCTCTCGCAATCGCTACACGCTGTTTTTGTCCACCAGACAAGTTATTAGGATACGCATCTTTCTTTTCTAATAATCCAACTTTATCCAAATACTCTAAAGCTATTTTTTCAGCTTCTTCATCCGTTTTATTTAAAACTTCTACCTGTGCTAACTTACAATTTTGTAAAACCGACATATTCGGAAATAAATTAAAATGCTGGAATACAAATCCCATACGATTTCTTTGTGTACGAAATTTCTTTTCATCATCCGGATTCATCCATTCGTTATCCATATAAATTTTACCTGTATCCACATGCTCCAAGCCATGAATACAACGTAATAATGTACTTTTCCCTGAACCACTCGGACCAATCAACGAGATAATATCCCCCTTATTGACTTCTAAGCTTACATTTTTTAGGGCACGTGTTTTATTAAATTGTTTTGAAACATTCTCTACTCTAATCACTTACAGCCAACCTCTTTTCCACTTTATTTCCAATACAAGAAACGATACATGTCATAATTAAATAGAATATTGCCGCTAACATATATGGCGACATAACATCATAATATTCAGCCCCAATGATTTGAGCTCCCTTTAAAAGTTCCACTGCACCGATACAACTAATCAAAGAACTATCTTTGATCAATGTGATAAACTCACTAATCAATGGTGGTACCACACGCTTAAATGCTTGGGGTAAAATAACAAGTTTCATTGTCTTCCAACTTGATAATCCCAATGTTTCACAAGCTTCCCATTGTCCTTTATCAACTCCATTGATTCCTGAACGTAACAATTCAGTTTGATATGCGCCCGAATTAATACTTAAAGCTATCATACCAATTACGATAGGATTGATTCTTAATACATTGCCTGTAAATGCCGTATAAATCGATGGAATAACAGAGAAAATAATCAAAATCTGTAGAAGCAATGGGGTTCCACGAATGATTGTGACATACACAAACGCTATAGCTCTAGGCACCTTATGTTTACTTCTTCTACCACTAGCTCCAAGAATTCCAAGGACTAAACCAATTAAAAGGGAAAGCGCTGCAATCGCAACCGACAACAGCGCACCCTTTGCCAAATAGAGTATATTCTCTAATGTAAATACCTGATCAATCGCAACAAACATACACTTTTCTCACTTTTCCTTTACTTTGTTTCTAATGGAGATAAATCATATTTTTTACACAGCTTAGCATAATCATCACTCGCCAAGAATTTTTTAATACATGTATTCATCTTCTCAATCATATCTGTGTTGCCTTTTTTCGCAATGATGTAGTTTTGTTCATCCATTAAAGATTCATCTAACATTTTAAACTCGTCACTCTTTACATAGTTTTTCGCTACGCCCAAGTCAACGATAGCCGCATCATATTGATTTGCACTCAATGCATTCATAATGTCTTGCACATTCTTTAATCCAGTTACTTTGGCATCCTTAACTTCTTTTGCGGCAGCCTCACCAGTAGCTCCTGTTTGAGCAACTAGAGATTTACCTTCTAAATCAGCAGTCGATGCGATATCAGAATCTTTTGGAATCACGGCAACCTGACTTGATCCTAAATATGGATCTGACCATTCCACTTTACGTTTTGAATCATATGTAAATCCAGAAATACCCACATCAATTTGGTCTCCTTGAAGCTGTGTAATGATATTATCAAAATCCATCTTCTTCATTTCTAACTTGTAAGTAACACCTTCTTCATCACTTAAATATTCTTCAAAACACTTCATCATATCTGGATCAAATCCAACGATATCTCCCTTTTTATTTTCCGATTCATAAGGAGCATAATCTGGAGAAATCCCCACAGTAATTGTTTTTACATCCTCTGATTCACTTGAACATCCCGCCATTGTTAACGCGGTTAAAGCTACCATACCTAATTTAATAATTTTTTTCATTTTATATTCCTACCTTTCTTCATGTGTAAATCAAAAATTATTCTGTATCGTCGATCACTTTCCATTCACACACACCCTTTCTAACAAAAAAAACGTCCAAATATATATTGGACGTTACAGATTGTTGACAAAAGCCTATACCTTTTCGTAAGGACATAGGCTTTTTATTGTATATAGGCAATTTTCGAAATGAAATTGTCTTTTTTTGTATATTTTGAAGGATGTATTGAATTTTTTGATGGCTTTCTTCTATATTTTC
>NZ_DBMEXE010000044.1:0-9869 GCF_056804935.1 Holdemanella sp.
CCAAAGTTATACTAAAATTATGACAACATGGAATGTTATTCTATAAGTGCCTTAAAGATAAGGCAATGAATATAGAAATAAACCAATATTCATATCTCTCTTTTAAAAATAATAATAAACAAAAGAAACCATTCTAGACGCCAACACTAGAATGGTTCCTTTTATTTGAAATCCGATTTCTTGATATATGCATAGCTGTTCTTATATTTAGCATTTACATTCAAATGATTATCTTTAACAGGTGCTTCACTCGATATTTTATAGTATCTGTTTTCTTCCTTTAATATATGAATCGATACAATACTTCCTTTTTTATAAGTATAAAGAACATCTTTTTTATTTGGTGCATATACCTTTAAGTCCTTAGATAGTTGTATTGTTTTGATTGGATTCTTTTTTTGGTCAATACCAACTTCATCCAATTGATAATAGAAACTAGCCGCTTTTTCTCCCCAGTACGGATCAGAAGCATAGTTCACGTTGATGCCACTTGCCTTATCCCCAAACCACGAACCGTGATATCTTGAATCTTCAGGATTTAGATAGCCTTGCTGCAAGAAATTGTAGGCATGTTGTTTTACACAATCCGCTATTGATTTGTATTGATTTGCGTTATCTGGATTTTCATCAATGGCTGCATGACCGAATAAATTATGATATTCAAGCGCATACTGACTAAGTCCTAGACCACTCTCATTTAGGGCAAGTGCATACATCATAGATGCGTTGATTGCGTATTTAGCTTGTATATTAAAAAATACATCGGCTTGATTATAGAGTGCGGATTCATCGTTGACATACGTATTATAAATCACATTATTCAAATACGACGTGGTTCTGTGAGGAACATATTGATAATAGTTATAGTATGGATTTTTATTGACCTTGTTATCATCAATTAAGTTTTTATAGCTCGTATAAAAATAGTGACCATCATATGAATAATAGGCAGTATCTTCTTTTAAAAATTGTGGAGCAGGACCAATCGCAATAGAATTCGCATTTCCTTGAACAAGATCTGTAGAAATCGTATGAATGAGGGAACCGTTATAAACATAATATGTGGATAAAGTATAAGAATCGTCATATAAGTACAATTCAACATTGTTGATGTCTGTCCATGCTTGCACGCCGCTTATTTTAAAGTGAACCTTCTTTCCGTTAAAGCTGGTTCCTAAATATTGAGCATCTGCACCATAACTTCCATTCACATATCCAGTTTCATCTGTATCTGCTGTGTATTCTGTATTTTCAGTTATGTCTTTCGTCTTTAAATTAACAATGCCAGATTGAAGTCGTAATATTTTTCCGTTTTCATCTTTTATACACGCATACTTAGAATCGATTGTATCCATCTTAAAAGATGCGAAGATGTAATGCTTATAGGAAGCTTGTACTTCACTTGTATTTAAATCTTCTACGTAGTATTGTCCGTCTTCAGTGATTTTTAAAATGGTGAAGGGAATAACTATAAATACGAAAATGAGTAAGGTAAGAATAAACACAATTGGTATTTTTTTAACTTTTCTTTTCTGTTTCATACTTCATATTATACTCTTATCTTCAAAAATTGCGTAATAGGACAATTTCCATCGACAATACTGGTTCTTTATATTAAAATAGATGGGGTATATCGCTAAAATAAAGCGTTTTTTAAGTGGTAAAACACTCAAGATATATAAATTATAGAGAAAGGATGTATATTTATGGCAAAAATGGATGAGCGTTTAGAAAAAATGGTTGAGCGTTATCGTGAAATCAATGATTTGATGATGCAAAGTGATGTTGTATCAGATCGTAAGACAATGGCAAAATTGGGGCGTGAACAAAATGAGTTGACACCTATTGTAGAAACATACGAAGAATATAAAAAGGCAGTTGAGGAATTAGAAGAGGCTAAAGTTCTTTCAAAAGAGGAAGATAAAGAAATTCGTGAAATGGCACAAATGGAATTGGAAGAATTAGAACCAAAAATCCAAAATTATTTAGACCGTTTAGAATTGCTTCTAGTACCAAAAGATCCTAACGATTCTCATAATGCGATCTTAGAAATTCGTGGAGCAGCTGGTGGAGACGAAGGAAATATCTTTGCCGGAGACTTATTTAGAATGTATTCAAAATATGCAGAGGCAAAAGGTTGGAGAACAGAAGTCATTGAAATGGAAGATAGTGAAGCTGGAGGATTCTCATTAGTTTCATTTAAAGTCAATGGAGAAGGGGCTTATGGAACTTTAAAATTTGAATCTGGTTCTCACCGTGTACAACGTGTGCCAAAGACAGAATCACAAGGCCGTATCCATACTTCTACCGCAACAGTATTGTGTATGCCAGAAGTAGAAGCTGAAGATTTTGATATTGATATGAACGACTTGGAAATTGAAACAATGCGTTCAAGTGGAGCTGGAGGACAGCATATCAATAAAACCGATTCAGCGGTTCGTATCGTCCACAAACCAACAGGTATTGTAGTTAAGTGTCAGGATGGTCGTAGTCAGCATGAAAACCGTGCAACTGCCTTAATGACAATTCGTGCTCGTGTATATGAAGAAAGACAGCGTGAATTGGATCAAAAGAACGAAAAAGAACGTCGTACAAAGATTGGTACTGGAGATCGTGCAGAAAAAATTCGTACATACAACTATCCTCAAAACCGTGTAACAGATCACCGTATTGGATATACAGTCAATCAGTTAGATCGTATTATGGATGGTCGTCTAGATGATTTAATGGCTGCATTACAGCTTGCAGATCAACAGGCTAAAATTGCTGGAGAAAAAGAATAATGAGTACATATCATTCATTGATCAATGAAGGTAAAGAACGTCTTTATAAGGCTGGTCAAGGCGAACAGGCAGCGCAACTTTTCATGGTGGAATTGTGTCGTCAAAAAGATATCAATTTATATATTTCTATGGATGAAGAGGCGGATGAACAAATTCAAACGGATTATTTAGAAGGAATTCATTTAATGGAAAATGGAGAACCATTAGGCTATGTATTAGGGTATGAATGTTTCTATGGCTATGACTTTATTGTGAATGAAGATGTTTTAATTCCTAGACCTGAAACAGAAGAACTTGTAGGACTTGTATTATCTAAGTTTGATGATTATTTTGCCGATAAAGATCATGTCAATGTATTTGATGTGGCAACAGGATCAGGTGCAATTGGTATCACTTTAAATCTAGAAGAACCTAGAATGGATGTGATCGCATCGGACATTTCAAAAGAAGCTTTAGTGGTTGCACAAAAGAATAATGAAAAGCTTAATGCTCATGTAAACTTTATTTGTGGAAGTATGTTAGATCCATTTGTAGATCGCGATTTACATTGCGATATTCTAGTTTGCAATCCACCATATATTCCAAGTGAAGAAAAGATGGAACAAAGTGTTGTGGACTATGAACCGCACGTAGCTCTATTTGGTGGAGAAGACGGATTAAAATTCTATCGTGATGTATTTGAAAAAGCACATCTTGTATTGAATGAAAAAGCTTTTCTTGCCTTTGAAATGGGATGGGATCAAGGTGAATCTTTATCGAATCTAGCTCGTGAATATTTTGAATCTGCAACGATTACTGTACATAAAGATATGTCAGGAAAAGATCGTATGTTGACGATTGAATTATAATTTTAAAAATTGTTGAGCATTACTTTTGAAATATTGGTATGAATATGCGATAGTATAGTCATAAAAGGAAATAGTATATTTCAAGAGGAGGATTATTTATGAAATATAGATGCTTAATTTGTGGACACATTTATGACGAGGAAAAAGAAGGCGTAAAATTCGCTGATCTTCCTGCAGATTGGAAATGTCCAACTTGTAAACAACCAAAAGAAAAATTTGTTCCAGTAGAAGACGAAATGACTTGGGCTGCTGAACACGTAGTAGGCGTCGCAAAAGATGTTGCTGAAGACATTAAAAACGATTTACGTGCTAACTTCGAAGGTGAATGCTCAGAAGTAGGTATGTACTTGGCAATGGCTAGAGTAGCTCACAGAGAAGGATATCCAGAAGTTGGATTGTATTATGAAAAGGCAGCTTGGGAAGAAGCAGAACATGCCGCAAAATTTGCTGAATTATTAGGCGAAGTTGTTACAGATTCAACTAAGAGAAATCTTGAAATGCGTGTAGAAGCTGAAAATGGTGCTACTGCAGGTAAAGTTGATTTAGCTACTCGTGCTAAAAAGGCAAACTTAGATGCAATTCATGATACAGTACACGAAATGGCTCGTGATGAAGCTCGTCATGGTAAGGCATTTGCTGGATTATTAAAACGTTATTTTGGTGAATAATGCATTTAGAAGCTTCTGAATCAATCGGAAGCTTTTTTTCTTGTTTTCGTGTATAATAAGTTGTGTTTAACGAATATATAGAAAGAAGGATCAAGATGATTGGTAAGAATAGTCCATGTTGGTGTGGTTCTGGTAAAAAATATAAACATTGTCATGAAGAATGGGACAATACAATTAATGTATTAAAACTTCAAGGAAAAATTGTTCCTAGTCATAATTTAATCAAGTCGGAAGAAGATATTAAATGGATCAAGAAAGCGGCTAAAATCAATAATGCAGTTCTTGATTTAGTTGGAGAAAAAATCTGTGCAGGTATGACGACAGAAGATATTGATAAATTAGTATATGATTATACAACAAGTCATGGTGGAATTCCTGCATGTCTAGGTTATGAAGGATTCCCTAAGAGTGTTTGCACATCTATTAATAATGAAATTTGTCATGGTATTCCAAGCGAAAAAGTCGTATTAAAAGATGGTGATATTATAAATGTAGACTGCACTACAATTGTACATAAACACTTTGCGGATGCATCTAGAATGTTTTGTATTGGTCATGTAAGTGAAGAGGCAAAACGCTTAGTTGAAGTGACTAAAGAATGCTTAGAAATTGGTAAAGAAGCCGTACGTCCTTGGGGATACATTGGAGATATTGGTGCTGCTATTCAAGAACATGCACACAAAAATGGTTACAGTGTTGTTGTTGATTTCTGTGGACACGGTGTTGGTAATGCTTTCCATGAAGATCCATATGTACATCACGTAGGAATTCGTAATACAGGTATGGTTATTGCACCAGGTATGGTCTTCACCATTGAGCCTATGATCAATCAAGGAACGCGTGATTTATATATTGATAAAGATAATGGTTGGACATCTTATACAAAAGATGGAAAGTTATCGGCACAATGGGAAAACACAATTCTAGTTACAGAAAAAGGAATTGAAGTATTAGCTTGGTAAGAAGTCAATAAAATGACTTCTTTTTTGGTGAGGTTTAAAAAAGGGAATATGCAAAAGAGTATGATTGAGGGGAATACTTTAAAACTCATTTTGAATTTTAGCATTCCATTATTATTAGGAAATTTATTTCAACAATTTTATAACGTTGTTGATGCGGCCATTGTTGGACAAACACTAGGTTCTAAAGCATTGGCAGCCGTAGGTGCTAGTAGTAGTGTGCAGTTTTTGATTCTAGGATTTTGTATGGGAATATGCCAAGGCTTTGCGATTATGGTTTCGCAAAGTTTCGGCGCAAAAAGACTCGATGAAATGCACACTTATATTTATGCAGGAGCTGTATGGACAGCCATTACAGCTTTTGTGGTATCCATCTTAGTCGTTGTGTTTTGTGCAGACATTCTTCACATTTTACAAGTCAATGATGAAATCTTTAACGATGCCTATGCCTATTTGGTTGTCATATTTGCAGGGATACCATTCACATTACTCTATAATTATTTATCGGCTATATTAAGAGCTATTGGAGATTCAAAAACACCATTTCTCTTTTTGGCTTTTTCCGCTGTTTTAAATATTGGCCTTGATTTTTTTTGTATTCTTGTTTTGAAATGGGGATGTGCAGGGGCTGCCATCGCCACCATTTTTGCCCAAGCCGTAAGTGGTATTTTATGTTTATTGTTAATTGCTTTTAAAGTCAATGTTTTACATATACCTAAATCAAGTCGCTATGTGGATAAGAATCATTCGATAAAATTATTGGCAATGGGAGTTCCTATGGGATTACAATTTTCAATTACAGCCATAGGTTCTATGGTCATGCAGTCGGCTAACAATGCTTTGGGAACCATTTATGTATCTGGTTTTACGGCAGGTATGCGCATTAAATCGTTGATGATGTGTCCATTTGATGCATTAGGTGCAGCTGTTTCTACATTCCTTTCCCAAAACTATGGAGCTTGCAAGTTAGAACGAATCCATGATGGATATCATAAAGGCGTAATGGTGAGTATTTTGTATGGTGCATTCGCCTGTGTCGTAATGGTTTTCTTTGGAAGAATTCTTAGTATGATGTTTGTGAGCGCAAATGAATCACAAGTGCTAAATGCGAGTGCGTTATATTTAAGAAGAATGGGCTATTTCTATCCTGTACTAGGAATTTTGATCACAACAAGAATGTCCGTTCAAGGCCTTGGCTATTCTGCTCGAGCTATGCTTGCAGGCTTTGTAGAAATGATTGCACGCTGCATTGTGGCATTATGTTTTGTGCCTATTTTCAAATATAATGCGATCACATGGGCCGATCAAGCAGCATGGGTTGCAGCTACACTTGTATTGATTCCATTGTGGATCAGTGCAATGCGTGCGGTTCAAAAGAAAATGAGTTAAATTAGAAGTCTAAATGACTTCTTTTTTTGACTTTTAATGTCTTTTTCACATACATCTGATTTAATTAAGGTAGAGATCATTAAAAATATGATTGACACCAAATATAATGGAGGTGAAAAGATGTCTTCTTAAATTGGGTCATGATATTCGTTTCGAAGAGATAGTTAAAGTGATGAAAGAATATGGATATGAGATCAAACAACCTAAAGGCGGATCAAGTCATTATTCATTTGTCAAATCTGGATGTAATCGTATTGTGATTCCAAGACATAAACCTATAAAAAAGGTGTATGTAAAAATGATAAAAAAAGTGATAGAAGAGGAGATGAAGGAATATGAATCAAGAACTCAAATACTACATGAATCTGTCGTATCGTATGGAAATTGTTGAAGATAAAGATGAAGGAGGATATGTCTTATCTTATCCGGATCTTCCTGGATGTATGACATGTTCAGATTCATTAGATGACTTGTTAGAACTAGCCAAAGACGCAAAAGAAACATGGATTTTAGGTATGTTAGAAGATGGGAAAGAGATTCCGCTTCCTAGTGATCTACAATCGTATTCAGGACAATTTAAATTAAGAATACCCAAAAGTCTTCATAGATCCTTATCTATACACGCTAAAGAGGAAGGCATTAGTATGAATCAATATTGTTTGTATCTTCTCGCAAAAAATGATGCGGAATATAAAAAAGAAAGACGTTAATTGTCTTTCTTAGATATAATGGATTTCAACTCCACCAAAATGAACACGCCCTGTGATATTTAATGTAGGATAGCCACTAGATGATGGCTGTCCTTTTTCATCAACTCCACCAAAGAAGGCACGAACATGACTTTGTACATTCCATTCTTTAGGTACATAGAGTTCAATGCCTGTAAAGTTTCCATCAATTTCAATCGTAGCTTGATTTTGAATGGTAGCCTGATCAAAATAGAGTTTCAATCCTGAAAACTTTGAATCAATGGTCACATATTGTAAATCATTGGTTTGAATATATTGAACTTTTTCACCAAAACTAGAAGTAATATTGATGATGGAATTTGTAGAATATTCAATATCTTCTATTTCAATGTGTCTTTTTTTGGGATGAATAATGCTTGTAAGTCCCCAAGCTAATAGCCAAGTAGCTAATAATAGAAGCCATAAAGAAATATCTTCAAAACCTAAATCTTCTTTGAATAAATAGAAAATAATCGCAATCCCAAATAAGGGACTGTAGAAGCTTCTTTCTTTGATTCCGTCGATAATAACGGATAGACAGATAAGAGTTCCAATAATTTTCCATAGACTAAGGTTAAATTGAATAATTCCAAATAAGTTTCCAAAAATTAATATGGCACCTAGAATACAAATAATGCCCCAAAACCAATTTCTTTTCATAAATGATTCCTTCTTTCTTTTAATACTTTGTAGTACATTCTTGATACATACACTTGTTTATGACTATTTTGAAAAGTAATGAGATGACTCGATACAGAATGCGACAGAGAATAAATTTTTTGAATATTCACTATTGTAGATTTAGAAATTCTCAAAAAGGAGTTTGGCAATATATTTTCTAATTCATACAATTTCTGTGTTGTAGAAAACATATCATTGGCTGTATGCGCATATACCGTTCCGTTGTCACTTTCAAAGAATAGAATTGCATCTAAATCTAGGTAATACTCTGTATCTTGTTTAAAGAATTGTATACTCGGCTTTGATTTAAAATTAGAAATCAATTGTTGCAATTCCTCCGTATATTCTTTTGTATGTATGACGATTTCATCTTCGTTTAATGAATCATCAATCTCAATTCTTACTTTCATGGCTTTATTATTCCACAAGGAATATTAAAAGTATAGTCATGAAAAGTATGTGGTTAAAATATAAGACTAAGTGGTCAAGAAAAGAGAAGTGAAAATTCATTTCTTTAGTGGGCTGTATAATGGTACCTATATATAGCTCCTTCATCAATTTTGTATATTAATCGTTCTTTATCATTTATTCTGCAACTTCAAAATCCTTTAAAGGATGAGACATCAGATATTATTATATTTATTTCTAAAATATTGAAATAATGTCGTTTTGTAGTAAATAAAATATTGAAATAATGACATTTTAGGCGGAATAAAATATTGAAATAATGACGTTTTTCTGTTAATGTGATATTGAAATAATGTTGTTTCATGACTGGAGGATATATGTTTAAGCGGAAAGTATATAATGAATTGTTGGAATGGAAAGAAAAATATGCAGATCGGTCAGCTTGTTTATTAGAGGGAGCTAGGCGTGTAGGTAAGAGCACAATTGCTTTGGAATTTGCAAAAAATGAATATGAAAGTTTTATATTTATAGATTTTTCTAATATATCTACAGAATTGTTAGAAGTATTCAATGATATTTCGGATTTGGATATATTCTTCTTGCGATTACAAACAGTGACAGGTATTAATTTGATAGTATCTAAATCTGCCATTATTTTTGACGAAGTACAATTTTTTCCAAAGGCTAGACAAGCTATTAAACATCTAGTAAAAGATGCAAGGTATCATTATATTGAGACGGGGTCACTGATATCAATTAAGAAAAATGTACAAGATATATTAATTCCTTCTGAAGAACATAAAATTAATGTGTTTCCGATGGATTATGAGGAATTTAATTGGGCATTGGGAAAAAGTACGGATAGTATAAGAACTTTAGTTGAAAAGAATGTTGCTATAGGTGATATGACAAACCGTAAGTTAATGCGCGATTTTCGTATTTATATGGCTGTTGGGGGGATGCCTCAAGTCGTTTCTACTTACCTACAAACGAATAATCTTGATGCAGTAGATAAAGAAAAATTAGATATTATTTCTTTATATGAAGATGATTTAAAAAAAATAGATCCTTCTGGTAGATTATCTGATATTTATGCATCAATACCTAGTCAATTAGCATTGAAGAGAAATAGATTTAAAATAGCAGAAGCAACTAAAAGCCGAAGACAAATTAAAGATGAGGAACGTTTATTTGATTTAATTGATTCCAAAATAGTTTTGCCATGTTACAATGTTGCACAACCTAGTATTGCTTTAGCACAAACAAGAGATCCAGAAACTTTTAAATTGTATATTTCTGATATTGGATTGTTTACAACGATGATATTTGATGGTGGGAAAGGATTATCTTCAGATATTTATAAAAAATTGTTGAGTGATAAGTTATCAGCCGATTTAGGCTATAT
>NZ_DBMEXE010000045.1:0-253 GCF_056804935.1 Holdemanella sp.
CACTTTGATTACGGATTACCAGAATGAGGGGATGAATGCAGTAAATGAGATTCAAGAATTTTATTGTCTTCCATTAAAGGATATTCAAGATTATGAAAATATCAAGGGTTCTTTAAAGCCAAATGAAATCTATGTGTATTCCAATGTAGAGACAATCAAAGAAAAGACTTTATCTTTATTTGGAAAAGAATATGTTGTGAAGAAACAATTGGATCACTTGAAGATGGATGAGAGCAATCCCAATGTGACAGAA
>NZ_DBMEXE010000045.1:263-9728 GCF_056804935.1 Holdemanella sp.
ACTTTAGAAACGATGCAACAAGATCAATTGAATGTATATAATGATAATGCGAGTACAATATATGCGAGTTATTCATTTGATTGTGATGCGAATGAGCGTGAAGTTATTAAAAAGTTAGGTCAGAATGGAAATATAAATAATTTTATTTGGTTAAGTAAATCGGATCAGAAACAAGGTTTGATTGAATTATATGCAGGCATCTTATTTATTGGAATCTTCTTAAGCTTCTTATTTATCATGGCAACCATTCTGATTATGTACTACAAACAAATTACAGAAGGCTATGAAGATAAGGATCGTTTTGAAATTATGCAAAAAGTAGGTCTTGAACAACAAGATGTAAAGAAGGCTATTCACTCGCAAGTATTGACCGTATTCTTTATGCCACTACTTGTGGCAGGACTTCATGTTTGTTTTGCGTATCCAATGATTGAAAAGCTACTTCATTTGTTGTTTGTGAGCGATTCATGGCTTTATATTCGTACGACAATATTCTGTTTTGTGGCTTTTGCCCTAGTCTACATTGTGATTTATGTATTAACTTCAAAAGTGTATTATGGAATTGTAAAACGAAAAGCTTAATTGGATATTGGGATTTATCTTGATTGGATTATGTATCTATATATATTATGTGAATCATCATGGAATTTAGTACTCGAATAGAGTACTATTTTTCTTAGGTGATATATATGTTTATAAATGGATTTGACATCTTGTGGGATGAAATTGATGATTATGTGGCCGATATTAAAAGTATTCGAAGTATCGATCAATTCACCTTTACTAAGCCCGTAACTTTCTTTTGTGGCGAAAATGGTAGTGGTAAATCCACCCTATTAGAGGCTCTTGCGATTAAAAATGGATTGAATCCAGAAGGTGGAACAAGAAACTATAATTTTTCTACGTATGATTCGTATTCGAATTTGCATAAGCATATGCGTCTGTGGCGTTCTAGAAAACCGGATTGGATGTATTTCTTGCGTGCAGAAAGCTTTTATAATGTAGCGACAAAAGAAATGGAATATGCAGATGCGTTACATCCTTCAAAAGAATATCATATGAAGTCGCATGGTCAGAGTTTCTTTTCATTGATGATGGATCAAATTAAGAGGAATGGATTGTACTTTCTAGATGAACCAGAAGCGGCTTTATCTTGTCAGAATCAATTGGCCTTACTCTATTTGATTGAGGAATGTGTGAAACAAAATTGTCAATTTATCATTGCGACACATTCACCTATATTATTGGGTTTTCCCAATGCACAAATCTTATCGTTTGATGAAGATAAGGTAGAAGAAGTGGATTATAAATCTACGTCTAGCTATCAAACAATGAAATTATTTTTGGATCGGTATGATTATTTTGTGAAAGATATTCAAGAGAATAATGATGGAGGGATATTGTGATTAAATTAATTGCGATTGGAAAGAATAAAGATAAGGCGTTACAGTCTTTAGAGAAAGAATATATGAAGCGATTGTCGGCTTTTTGTAAGTTTAGTGAAATTGAAGTCAAGGATGAAGCAAATGAGCATATTTCTAGAGAAGCTGAAGTTTTATTGGTGAAAGAAAAAGAGGGAAATCGTGTTCTAGAAAAATTATCGGATCAAGATTTTGTGGTATTGCTTGATCTTCATGGCAAGATGATTGATTCTGAGACGTTTGCGAAGAATTTGGATATGTGGCAAATGAAGCATTCAAATATTGTTTTTGTGATTGCGGGAAGTCTAGGACCAAGTGAAAAATTAGTTTCTAGAGCGAATTATCGTTGGAAATTATCGGATCTAACTTTTACTCATTTAATGACCCGTGTCTTGATGTTGGAACAGATTTATCGTGGTTTTATGATCAATAATGGTCGTAATTACCACAAGTAAGTGATGTAAGCGCTTTTTGTGAAATTTTTTACTTGTGAAAAACTAGTCAATCAATTTATGTAGTGATATAATGGATGTGCAAAAAAATGACAGTAGGAGGAATATACATGACAAAGAGAACTGTTAAAGACCTTGATGTAGCTGGAAAAAAGGTCATCGTACGTTGTGATTTTAACGTGCCAAGAAAAGATGGTGTTATCACAGATGATAACCGTATCGTAATGGCTTTACCTACAATTAAATATTTAGTAGAAAACAAAGCTAAAGTTATTTTGATGTCTCACTTAGGAAAAGTTAAGACTGAAGAAGACAAAGCTAAAAACAACTTGGAATGCGTAGCCGTACGTTTACAAGAATTGTTACCAGATGTAAAAGTAACTTTCTGCCCAGTAACTCGTGGTGAAGAATTAGAAAACGCTGTAAATGCATTAGCTGATGGAGAAATCGTATTAATGCAAAATACTCGTTACGAAAAAGGCGAAAGTAAAAACGATCCTGAATTAGGTGCATATTGGGCTAGCTTAGGTGAAGTATTCGTTGAAGATGCATTCGGATCTGTTCACCGTGCTCACGCTTCTACTGTAGGTATCCCTACAAACATTAAAGAAAATGGATTAGGATTCTTAGTTGAAAAAGAAGTTACAATGTTAGGAAAAGCTGTTGATGAACCAGCTCACCCATTTGTAGCTATCATTGGTGGATCTAAAGTATCTAGTAAGATCGATGTTGTTGACAACTTATTGAAAAAAGCTGACAAAGTTATCATCGGTGGTGGAATGGCTTATACATTCTCTAAAGCTGTTGGTGGTTCAATCGGTACTTCATTAGTTGAAGATGACAAATTGGATTTAGCAAAAGAATATTTAGAAAAAGCTGGAGACAAATTAGTTCTTCCTGTAGATAACGTAATCGCTGATGCATTCAGTGAAGAAGCTAACACTAGTGTTGCTGATGCTGGTCAAATTCCTGATGGATGGATGGGGTTAGATATTGGTCCTAAATCTGTTGAATTGTTCAGAAAAACTTTAGCTGGTGCTAAAACTGTAGTATGGAATGGACCTATGGGTGTATTCGAAATGCCTAAATTTGCTAAAGGTACTGAAGAAGTATGTAAAGCTATCTCTGAATTACCAGAAGCTATTACAGTAATCGGTGGTGGAGACTCTGCTGCTGCTGCAAAACAATTAGGATATGCAGACAAATTCTCTCACGTTTCAACTGGTGGTGGAGCTAGTTTGGAATATATGGAAGGTAAAACATTACCTGGTATCGCTATTATCAGCGAAAAGTAATAAGGAGATGTACTTAAGATGAGAAAACCTATTATCGTTGGAAACTGGAAAATGAACAAAAACAACGCTGAAACAAAAACTTTCTTCGAAGCTGTTGATGGTGTTGCTGCTAGCGAAAATGCTACTTATGGAATTGGATGTCCATTTACTGATTTAAGAACTGCATTGGATCACGCTAAAAACTTAGTTGTAGCTGCTGAAAACTGCCACTTTGAAGATAGTGGAGCTTTCACTGGTGAAGTTAGTGTTCCTATGTTAGAAGAAATGGGAGTTAAATACTGCATTATTGGTCACTCAGAACGTCGTGAAATGTTCGGTGATACGGATGAAACAGTAAACAAAAAAGCAAAACGCTTAATTAAAGCTGGAATCACTCCAATCTTATGTGTTGGTGAAACAGAAGCTGATTACGATGCTGGAAACTCAGAAAAAGTAATTCGTGAAGAATTAGCTGGTTCTTTAGCTGACTTATGTCCAAAATGTGTTGGTGAAATGGTAATTGCTTACGAACCAATCTGGGCTATTGGAACTGGAAAATCTGCTTCAGTTGAAATTGCTGAAAACTGCTGTAAGATCGTACGTGACCAAGTTAAGGTTATGTATGGTGAAGAAGCTGCTGAAAAAGTACGTATCCAATATGGTGGAAGTGTTAAACCTAATAACATCGTTGAATATATGGCTCAACCAGATATCGATGGTGCATTAATTGGTGGTGCTAGTTTGAAAGAAGATAGCTTCACAGAAATCATTGAAAAAACAAAATAATTGATGATTATCTAGGCCTCTTTGAGGCCTTTTATTTTTAGTTGTTTCTAACCGAAAATAAAATTTAGGGTTGTTTGTGAGGTGGTTTCGTGGTAAACTAATCGTGAACTATTTTAAATAGGGGGTAGAATAAAATGAACTTTGTAGAAAATAATGGTAAAAAAGTCGCAGCGATTTTATGTGTAGCATCTGCTTTCCCTGTTGTGGCAACAGTAGTTGCAGCTAAGGAAGAACCAGGATGGCATGGTGATCGCTATGTCAATGAAGATAAAACTGTGGCAAAAGGATGGCAAGAAATCGAAGGAAAATCTTACTATTTCTCAGAAGATGGAACGGTAAATTCTTCAAAGACTGAAAAAGCAACAACAGCTAGCGTTTCAAGTAACATTACAGGGGAAGTGAAAGAAACAGTAGCAACAGCTAGTCAAGAAGCTGTAAAAGAAGAAACAGAACAAAAAGCTGCAGAAGTAGTTGAAACTCCAGCAACTACAACTGAAGCAACAGATACAACTGAAACTCCAGCAGAAACACCTGCTCCAGAACAGACTGAGACTCCAGCTCCTGAACAGACTGTAACACCTGCTCCAGAACAAACTGAGACTCCAGCTCCTGAACAAAATGAGACTCCAGCTCCTGAACAAAATGTAACACCTGCTCCAGAACAGACTGAAACTCCAGCTCCTGAACAAAATGTAACACCTGCTCCAGAACAGACTGAGACTCCAGCTCCTGAGCAAAATGTAACACCTGCTCCAGAACAAACTGAGACTCCAGCTCCTGAACAGACTGTAACACCTGCTCCAGAACAAACAACTCCAGCACCAGAAGTACAAGCTCCTGCAGAAACACCAGCAACTAGTACTTTAGGACAAAGAATTTCTGCTGAAGCACAGAAATTAGTAGGTGTGACTGATGGATTATGGTGTACACAAGTTGTACAACAAGCTTTGGCAAATGCTGGTGTAAGTGATGCTTATCAATTATGGCCAGATCAATACGCAGGTCAATATGGATACTACACTAACGATCCTCAAGAAGGTGACTTATTGTACTACAACAATGGTGGACGTGGTGTTGACCACATCGCTATCTATATTGGAAATGGACAAGCTGTTCATGGAAACTACGAAGGTAAGACTGTAATTGCTAGTGCATATTTAAGCACAGCAGCATCTCCACAATTCATTCGTGTTGTTAGATAATTTTAAATTTTAGCTTGGCTTTTTAGCCAGGCTTTTTTTGTATAATAAGATTTTGTATTGTATAATATGAGGTGGTTTTGGAGGCAAAATATTATGAATGAAGCATATAAAAATCTTGTAGAGAGAAGAAGTGTAAGAAAATATAATAACAAAAAGGTGAGCCATGATTTGGTTGAAAAAATTATTTATGCCGGGCAATGTGCACCTAGTGGCATGAATCGTCAAATCTTTGCCTTTGTAGCTGTTGAGGATGAAGAATTAGTAAAAGAATTATCTAAAAAGAATGCAGAGGTTATGAATTCATCGGCAGACCCATTTTATGGTGCAAAAAGTTTGATTATTGTCTTCGCAGATACCCATGCACCTACATATTTATACGATGGAGCTTTGGCTATGGGGAATCTAATGAATGCTGCAAATGCCTTAGGTGTTGATTCATGTTGGATCCACCGTGCTAAAGAAGTGTTTGAAACAGAATATGGTAAAGAATTAAAGAACAAATGGGGAATACCAGAATCTTATGAAGGTATTGGACATTGTATTTTAGGCTATAGAGACGAAGAGCTTGGAAAACGCGCTGAAAGAACGTCTAAGGTGGTTTATGCATAATATACGTATTGGACAAGCCGTAGATATTCATCAGCTTGTAGAGGGTCGCAAACTTATTTTGGGCGGAGTAGAAATTGAACATTCTAAAGGACTTTTAGGACATTCGGATGCTGATGTTTTAACACATGCGATTGGCGAAAGTATTTTAGGCGCTCTTGCCCTAGGTGATTTAGGAAAACATTTTCCAGATACAGATCCTAAATATAAAGGTGCGAACAGTCTTGTCTTATTAGGACATATCTATGATATGATGGATGAAATGGGATATCAGATTGGTAATGTAGATGCGACTATTTTGGCCGAAAGACCTAAAATGGCACCGCACATTGTTTCTATGCGAACGAATATTTCAAATGTATTGCATTGTGACATAGAAGATGTTTCAATTAAGGCTACGCGTGGAGAAAAACTTGGTTTTGTAGGAAATGAAGAGGGCATTGTAAGCCTTAGTGTTTGTATATTGGAGAAAAAAGGATGAGAGTAGTAATTCAAAGAGCAAAGAACGCAAAATGTACGGTAGATGGTCAAATAACAGGTCAAATTGATTATGGATATTGTATTTTTGTAGGATTCAATAATGAAGATACAAATGAAATTATTGATAAAATGATTCATAAGATTTTATTCTTGCGAATTTTTGAAGATGAAAATGGGAAGATGAATAAATCCATACAAGATGTAGAAGGAAGTATTCTTTCTATTTCTCAATTTACTTTATATGCGGATTGTAAAAAGGGGAATCGCCCAAGTTTTACAAATGCAGGTAAACCAGAGTTAGCTACAACATTGTATGATCAATTCAATCAGAAATTACAAGAACAAGGTATGCATGTTGAAACAGGTATTTTTGGTGCTGATATGAAGATTGAATTATTGAATGATGGTCCAGTAACCATTGTATTGGATTCAAAGGAGTTATTTTAATGGAAATTATATATGGAAATACACTTGCGGATCGAATCAAGGCGGATATGAAACAAAAAATTGATGACATCCGTGCAGAAGGGGCAAGGCTACCATTATTAAGTGTTGTACTTGTTGGAAATGATCCGGCAAGTATGTCTTATGTTCGTGGTAAAGAAAAGGCTTGTTCTTCTATTGGGATGCTTCAAAGAACAATTCGTTTAGATGAAAATGTATCGCAAAAAGAATTAAATGATGTGATTATGAGTTTGAACCTAGATTCTGAAGTCGATGGTATTTTAGTGCAAATGCCTTTACCTTCGCATTTAGATGAAACAGCAGTTTTAGAGTTGATTGATCCACAAAAAGATGTAGATGGCTTACACCCCATGAATGCTGGTTGTTTACTTACGAATCGCCCAGGCTTTATTCCTTGTACGCCACAAGGTGTTATGGCTATGTTAGATTCCATTGGATGTAAAGATTTATCTGGTAAACGTGCCGTGGTCTGTGGAAGAAGTAACCTTGTAGGCAAACCAGTTGCCCTGTTGCTTCAAAATCGGAATGCGACAGTGACAATCGTTCATTCAAAGACACCAGATATTGAAAAAATTGCTTCACAAGCCGACATTTTAATTGTTGCGATGGGTGTTGCTCAAATGGTCAATGAAAATTGGGTAAAAGAAGGAGCTGTCGTTATTGATGTAGGTATCAATCGTGTCAATGGAAAACTTGTAGGGGATTGTGACTTTGAATCGGTTGCGAAAAAGGCAAGTTATGTAAGTCCAGTGCCAAAAGGTGTTGGTCCAATGACGGTTTGTATGTTATTATCGAATACGCTGGATGCATATCATATGCATGTGCAAGGAGAATAATTATGGAATATGGATTAAATGATATTGTAGAAATGAAAAAAGAGCATCCTTGTCATAAGTCCAATGAATGGAAAATTATTCGTATGGGTGCTGATATTCGAATTAAATGTTTAGGTTGTGGAGCCAGTGTTTTAATGCCTAGACAAAAATTTGAAAAGAAATTAAAAAAAGTAATTCGACATGAAGAAGAATAGAGAGGATGTATTGAATTTATGCCATTAACTGCAGGAATCGTTGGTCTTCCAAACGTAGGAAAGTCAACTTTATTTAACGCTATCACGAAATCACAAGTAGAAGCCGCAAACTATCCATTTGCGACAATTCAGCCCAATGTAGGTGTTGTAGAAGTGCCAGACTATCGTATTGATCGCTTAGTTGAAATCTTCAATCCGAAAAAAACAATCTATACAACATTTGAATTTACAGATATTGCGGGATTAGTTAAGGGAGCAAGTCAAGGTGAAGGACTTGGTAACCAATTCTTATCGAACATTCGTTTAACAGATGCGATTTGTCACGTAGTTCGTTGTTTTGATAATCCAGATATCACACACGTTGAAAATAGTGTGGATCCAATTCGTGATATTGAAATTATTAATCTAGAATTAACTTTAGCGGATCTTCAGACAATTGAAAATCGTAGAAGTAAGATCGAACGTAAGGCTAAGACAAACAAGGATAAAGAATCATTGGATGAATTGGCTTTATTAGATCGTTTACAACCAATCTTAGAAGAAGGAAAACCAGCTCGTTCATTAGAGTTGAATGAAGATGAACAAATCTTGATGAAAGGCTATAACTTATTGACAGCTAAACCTATGATCTATGTTGCCAACTTAGATGATGAAGGTATCATGGATCCAGATTCATGTGCTTACTATAATCAAGTGAAAGAATATGCACAAAGCCAGAATAACCAGGTTGTTGCCTTATGTGCGCAAATGGAAGAAGAATTATCGGGTTTAGATAAAGAAGAAAAAGATGCATTCTTAGAAGAATTAGGTGTTGAAACATCTGGTTTGGATCAATTGATTCAAAAGGCTTATGCCGTATTGGATCTATGTACATTCTTAACGGCTGGAGAAGATGAATGTCGTGCATGGACATTTAAAAAAGGTATGAAAGCACCGGATTGTGCAGGTGTTATCCACACAGATTTCAAGAAGGGATTTATTCGTGCTGAAGTATATCGTTTTGAAGATATCGATGAATTGGGTAGCGAATTAGCTATCAAAGAAGCAGGACGCTTACGTCTAGAAGGAAAGGATTATGTCGTTCAAGATGGCGATGTAATGCACTTTAGATTTAATGTTTAATTTATCAAATATTATTTATCTTGTCATTGCCGTTGTTCTTTCCATGTCGATTCATGAAACGGCACATGGACTTGTGTCCTATTGGATGGGAGATCCTACGGCTAAGATGGAAGGTAGATTGAGCTTAAATCCTTTTAAACATGTTGACTGGATTGGACTTGTCTGTCTATTAGTATGTGGATTTGGCTGGGCAAAACCAGTACCCGTGGATGCACGTTACTACAAAGATGCGAAGACAGGAATCATATGGACAAGTTTTGCGGGTCCAATCGCAAACTTTCTATTAAGCTTTATTTGTGTATTCTTATTTTATGCACTTTATAAATTTGCTCCATATTTTATGATGTCTAGTGTAGGATATTTTATATCGAATACATTGACATATACAGGATTGATTTCAACTGGATTTGGCATTTTTAACTTGATTCCAGTACCACCATTAGATGGCTCAAAAGTATTGTTTTCGTTTTTACCCGACGATAAATACTATAAATTTATTGATGGTGCACCATGGATGAATCTATTATTTATCTTATTGATTTTTTCAGGTTTATTAGATTATCCGTTGGGTATGTTACGTTCAAATATGATTCAATTTTTTGAGATGATCGCAAAGATGATTTTAGG
>NZ_DBMEXE010000046.1:0-7113 GCF_056804935.1 Holdemanella sp.
TTAAATTCTGTACACATGTTTCATTACCTCACTTACAGGTAAATTGTACAAGTCTATTTGACATTAATGATGTCTATATCCTGTTTTATTAAATGTGTCTAAATCATTAAAAAAATTTTTAATGACCTAAAAATAAAATTAAAGGTTGTAAGGATATAATCCGTTACAACCTTATATTTGAGAGAAAATATTCTAACTTCGTTAGATTAGCCTACGCAACTACTGACCATGGAACTGGTACTAAAGGTGTATATGAACCTGCCCAGATTCCGAATGCAGCTCCAACAATACCGATTACTAAGAATAATGCGATACATTTTACTGGAGTCCAGTTTTTCTTCTTAATCAATACATAGCACATCATAGTGAATGCGAATGCGATTAAGCAAGGTAAAATCATATTTAAGTAGTTTTGGATTACAATTGGATCACCTTCACCATTAGCGATTGAGATACCTAATTTAGTTCCTCCACCATAGTTAGAAATTAAAGCACCAACAACGAATACACCTAATACACTTGCAGCGTGAGTGAATGCTTTAGCGTTAGCAGTCATCATCTTAACAGCAGTTAAACCTAAGTTGTATGACCAGTACATTAAAGCATAACGTAAAACCATTTCAACACCGAATGCGATAACGAAGTATAAGATTGGTCCCATGATACTTCCATCAATAGCCATGTTTGCAGTTAAACCAGCAGTGATAGGAATTAATGTATACCAGAACAATGCATCACCAATACCACCTAATGGAGCAGCAGTTGAGATACGTACAGAACGAATTGTCTGAATATCAGTTTTTTGTTGTTCCATTGATAATACGATACCCATAACGAATGTTACGAAGAATGGGTGAGTATTAAGGAAATCCATGTTGTGAGTCATAGATGCAGCTAAGTCATCTTTATTTGTGTGGATTTTTTCCAAACCTGGTAAAATAGCCCATAACCAACCAGCAGATTGCATACGTTCGTAGTTGAACGCAGCCTGTAATTGGCAAGAACGCCATACCATTTTATTTAAAGTCTGTTTATCTAATCTTGCAGCAGGAGTAGTATCCTTGTAAGAAGTCATTGCATTAGATTCCATCACTTACACCTCCCTGCGCAGCTTTTGTTTCAATAGAAGTAATCTTGAAGTCTAATAATGCGATTGCAACACCGATGAATGCAACTAAGATCAAGCAAGCAGAAGCTGTAGCTTCAACGTTACCAAATAGTAATGCAGTTGCAAAACCACCTAGCAACCATCCCCACAAGTCGTTAGAAAGCATAATCTTTAACAATACAGCGAAACCTACGAAACGCATCATTCCACCGGCAGCACTTAAACCACCCATGAACCAGCTTGCGTTTTCACTTAAGCTTTGTAAAGCACCAGAAGCAGCAGTTCCACCAACATATGCTAAAATAGCGATTACAGCAAATAAAGTACCTAAGATAGCCATAGAAGTATTACATACAGCTGTAATTCCTTTAGGGTTAGCTTCATTAGCAGCTTTATCAGCTTTAGCCATTAAACCAGACATGATTGTAAATGTTAATGTTACAACGTATTGTCCGAATGTAGCGAAAATCATACAAGCTCCTAAAGCAGCATTAATGTCCATTTTTGCTTTAACAGCGAAAATCATAGCAACAACTGATCCTAATACAGCGTTAGGAGGCTGTGCTCCACCAACTGGCATGTTACCAACCATCATTAACTCATATGTACCACCAACAACTAAGCCAGTGTTTACATCACCTAAGATTGCACCAATAATTGGACAAGCAATGATAGGACGATAAACGATTTCAGTTAATGAGAATTGGTCGATGGCAAAGAAGAATGTTACAATTGCCAATAACACAATTTCTACAATATTCATTTTTCATTTTCTCCTTTTTTGGATTAGCTCCAAAGTTTATTAATATCTTCAGGTGCGATGTCAGGTACACGTTGAATTTCTAATTCAACACCTAATTCTTGCAATTTCTTGAATGCAGCAACATCATCGTCATTTACAGCTACCGTAGTAGCGACTTGACGTTTACCTTCAGACATGTGCATGTTTCCAATATTACATTTTTTAATTGGAACACCACCCTCAACTAGACGTAATACATCTTGAGGTGTTTCACAAATGATGAAGATTTTTTGAGCAGGACTTGCTTTTCCAATAATGTCGATTGTCTTCTGAATTGAGAAGTAACGAGTCTGAGCATAAGCTGGAGCAGCCATGTTCATCAAACCTTGACGGAATTCATCTTTTGCGACAGCGTCATTTGCAACTAATAATAAGTTAGCTCCTAGAACTCCACTCCATTGAGTTGCAACTTGACCGTGAATCAAACGATTGTCGATTCTTGTTAATAAGATATTTGGCATATTCTCTCTCCTTCCTGATAGCGCTTTCTTCTTTAAAGAATAACTATCTTGACTATATTATACATTTTCTATGCATAAATGCTTTACACATTTTAAGAAATTGTTTGCACTTTTTAGTATTTTTTTATTTTTTATCACTAACAATTATAAAAATTGGCAAAAAAAAACACATAATTATCACAAAATCAATTTAAAAGCCCATTTTGAAAACCTTTTCACAAAATAAAAGGACATGCTAATTAGCATGTCCCTTCTTTAAACTCTTTTTTTGCTTTTTCTAACTTTTCAGGTTCAGTAATCAAATCTAAACCAATTAACGCAATAGCTGTAGCTGCTGTTACTAATCCAGCTTTTCCATCTTCACTAATTGTTGCAGCCGCCATTTCTTTAGAATGACCAGCAACTGAGCAATCTGCGATTTTGATAGTTCCCTGAATTGTTGGACAAACATAACTTACACTTCCAACATCTGTAGAACCACATGGAACTTCATCAACCGGATTAATTTGCTCAACTCCTAGCTCTTTATATTTTTCTGTCAACATATCAGCTAGTGTATAGTTGATTTTTGTATCTTCATAAGGACATTCATACATGCTTGTTTTGTAAGTTGTTTGACTTGCAGTACATGATCCCTTCACACAATCCTCTGCACGAGCTGCAATCTCTTTACAATATGCCATTGTAGTTGCTCTAAAATAATACTCCATACTTGCATAAGCAGGAATTACATTGGCTGCTAAACCTCCATCGCGAATAATTCCATGAATATATGATCCTGGAGTCACAAATTGACGTAACATTGAAATCTGTGTATATGTACTAATCGCTGCGTCTAATGCACTGTGTCCCTCTTGAGGGCGACATCCATGCGCATTCTTACCAAAGAATTCATACTTAATTGGTAAAATAGCCAATGATCTTGATCCGACACCATTTTCTGTACTTGGATGAACCATTAGAGCTGCATCTACATCATCAAATACCCCAGCTTCACTCATCTTAACTTTTCCACCAAAGTTTTCTTCACCAGGCGTACCCACAACACGTACAATTCCACCAATTTCATCAATAACACTCTTCAAGGCTTCACCAGCCGCAATACCAATACCAGCAATCAAGTTATGTCCACATCCATGTCCAACTTCAGGAAGTGCATCATATTCACACATATAAGCAATTGTTGGCCCTTCTTTACCCGATTTATATTCAGCCACAAAATCTGTATCAACCACTACGCTAGACTTTACATCAAAGCCTGCATCTTTTAAATATTTCACCAATACCTTCTGTGTTTCATATTCCTCAAAACCTGTTTCCGGATTATCGTATAGTGTTTTTACAATATCCATATATGCATCTAAATGCTCTTGAATAGATGCCTCAATTCTAGTTTTATAATCCATTCTAAAAACCTCCATATGTAAAAATATCATACCTCATTTTCAGATATTTGAAAAGTTTTTTCAAAAGAAAAAAAGCCAGGCAAAGCCTAGCTTAAACATTAGATGCCATCTGAAAAATCGTCGTTTTGTTCAATGTGTTGGAATACATAACGCATAACTTGGTCTTTTCCAACGTTGCAAGCTGATTCAGCTAAAGCATGAACATCTTCAGAGAAAGTACGAGTTAAGTTGATTTCAACTAACATACCTAAGTTTGTACCTGCAACAACTTCTACGTTTCCTCTTGGGAATCCAATTTCAACAGCCGTTTTGAATGGAGAACCACCAGCTAAATCACTTAATACAATGATTCCTTCGCAGTCTTTTAATGAATCCATAGCATCTGTTAATTTTTTTGCTAAATCATCCGTTGAATCTGTAGCTTCAAAATCTACAGCAACATATTCTTTTGCATCTCCAGCAATCAAGTTTAAGCTTGTAGTTAAACCTGTCGCAAAGTGGCCATGACCAGTAACAATTAATCCTATCATCTTCTTTTTTTCTCCTCTAATTTTCTCCTCTAAATTCTTACTTTGCAGTATATGGGTAAATAGTAACACCCTTAACAACACGGTTTACTTCACCTGTTGGACATGGATTGTCTGGTGTAATCTTGTAGCTCAATGATTTAAATAATGCGATAACCTGAGCAACTAAAATATAGTCAAATCCTAAGAAAATATTATCTTTAGGTGCATCTAAATCAAAGTTAATGAATGTATCTACTAATCCTTCGATTTCAGCATCTGCATGACTAGAAACAGCAACTAAACGGTTCTTTTTGCGTTGTCCACTCATTTCTTTAATAATGTCATATTCATATTGTCTTTGATATTCATCATCTGATAAATAAACAACTGTTAAACATTCATCGTTGATAACTGATTTAGGTCCGTGACGGAATCCCATTGGACTATCAAATGTAGTTGTAACTGTACCAGCAGTTAATTCACAAATTTTTAATTGACTTTCTTGAGCAATACCCTTCAATGTATTTGCACCTAAGTATACAATACGGTTAAATTCCGCAAAGTCAGCAACTAAATTTTCACATACTTTGTATCCTTCATCAACAAATTTTTGACCTTGAGCGATAACACTTTCCATTTCTTTTGCAACTTCATCAATATCATCTAAACGGAAACATAATAATGCAGCCAACATCATGTTAGAGAAACTTGAGGTCATTGCGAAAGACTGGTCATGAGTTTCTGGTGTTAAGTTAATATCGTAAGCATTGTCACGAGTAGCAGCCGCTTTTGCTAAAGCTCCATCTTTGTTACATGTAATGAATAAATGATACACATTTTCCTTACATACTTCATCAGCAACTTGTACTGAGCCAACACTTTCAGGAGAGTTTCCTGAACGACCAAAGTTCACTAATAAAGTCTTTTTGTTTCTTGATAAATAGTTTTCTGGAGTTTCTACTAAATCAGTAGAAGCATATGATTTTGCATGGTAACCAGTATAACGGTTAACATATGAATATAATGCATTACCTACATATTCACTTGTTCCAGCACCTGTAAACACGATATCACAATCTGGATCACTTAATACAGGTTCCATGAATTTCTTTAAAGCTTCCTTTTCATTTTTGATTTGAGCAATTGTTTTTGCCCAAGTGGCAGGTTGTTGGTAGATCTCCTGTGCAGTAAAAATACCACTTAATTCTTCCCAAGTTGATTTTTCTTTTCCGAACATTTTTCTTTCTCCTTCTGAACTAATTTCATTATAACCGTTTTTAACTAAAATAAAAGATTTTAGATGAAAGTAAACTAAAAAGTGCAAATTTGTTCTTTAAAAATACAAATTTTTATTAAAAAAGAAGGATTTCTCCTTCTTAAAGTACCTCGATCCAGTATGAACAAGACCACTCTTCATTTGGTTTTAAAACCATAGTTCCTTCTCTATGATAGAAATCTGGTGTTTCTTTTTCGAAATCCCCATGTGAATACCAAGGTTCAATGCATAAGAAATCCGATGCACTATCATGAGTCCATAAAGCCAAATATGGATATCCCTCAATCGATACGCGAACCACTTCTTCATCTCCATGTTTTAAAGTTACATAATTTGATTTTAAATCCTTATAAATAATCGTCGCATACTTCTTTACATCTTCTCTAGACAATTTCCATTCTTTAAATGCAACATCCTGATACTCTACATTCTTTTCGTAGCTAGGATCAAACAACAATTGTTTCGTATTTTCTTCTTTTTCAAATGCCAAAGTATACGTAGAAAATTCATCATCCAATTTAAAGGCAGGATGCAAACCAAACCCAAAAGGCATGTCCTTAGAGTCATTATTTTTTACATGATACTGAATTAAAACTTTATTTCCATCCAATTTATATCCAATCTCAAAATGGAAATTAAAAGGATATTGAGCTAACGTATCCTCATTCGCATCTAAGCTAAATACAAGTTCATCTTCTTGACTTTCACCCTTTAAAGTCGCATAACGAATCAAGCCATGATTTTTCATCGCATATTTTTTACCATCAATCTCATAATCCTTTGTATACGTATTTCCTACCATTGGAAATAAAGAAGGATTTCTACCAGACCACCCCTGATCTCCTTGATATAAAGTTTCATGATTTGTACTCTTCTTTACTAAGTGCAGCATTTCGCCACCCTTTTCTGTGCACTCCAACTTCAATACATCATTCTCTAAAATATAAGCCATCTTATTCTCCTCCTATTCAGCTTTTATTTTCCCATTAAGAAATTGTAGATGCCATCCTCATCCACTCTTCCAATCACAACATCACTAACTTCTTTTAATGCATCACACGCATTGCCCATCGCAACACCCACGTCGGCAAGCTTCAACATATCAATGTCATTGGTTCCATCCCCAAAACAATACGTTGTTTCAAATGCATGAGCATCTATGATTTTTTTCACAGCCGTTGCCTTATCTACTTGATTCGCACGCAATTCAAAACAATCCGAATATTCAACATACCCTAAATTCTTGATCAAAGGTCTTAACGCCTCTTTTGTTTCTCCTTGGCAAAAAAGTAAAACATTCAACACTTCATCCTCTTTATAAGGTTTATAAACTGGACTGTTTAGATACAACTCAAAATATATATTATGCGCAAAACTAGAATATGGCATACCAAAATAATTTCCCCCTCGTGTACTGTAACGATATTCCAAGTTTCGTTCTTTACAAAATTGATCTATACTTCTCATTGTTTCTTTTGGAATGCAATTCATTTCAAGAACCTCTTTTTGTTTATCCAAAATCAAAGCGCCACCATCACTGATCATACAATC
>NZ_DBMEXE010000046.1:7123-9601 GCF_056804935.1 Holdemanella sp.
ATTCTTTAATTCAGATTGACAACGACTCGTCGATAAAGCTACAAAGTGTCCTTGGCTTTGTAGTTCATTTAACATTTTAAAAGTTTTCTCACTCACTTCATGGAACCTGTTATTATAAAGTGTTCCATCCATATCAAAAAAATAACCATTCATATCTTAATAATAGCCTCTTTCTAGTCTTTTTAAAAGAATTTTTGATTTTTAATAATAAATTCACATTGAACTTCTATAATAAGAAATGTGACTACAATCTCTTTTCTAGTAGTTTAAAACATATAGCACTTCGCACAATGTAGTCACTAATGCCACAATACACCTCCTTAAATGATTGTTGTGGCAAAAGAAAAACCTGGAAATCCAGGTTTTTCTATTTAATGAATTCTTTGATCTGATCTATACGCTCTAGAGTTTCATCATATCCTAATTGAAACCAAGGACCCAATTTTTCTGGATCTGTTGTATAACGAGTGACTCCAAGATCTTTATGAGGACGCAAAACCAATGCCTTACCCTCTTTTTCAAGTTCAGCAATCTTATCCCACTGTTCCTTATAGCGAACATGACGATTTCTTAAATCATCTGTAATTTGTTTATCCTTATAAACCAAGTTTGAAAGCCACAATTGCCATTTGGGAGCCGGCTTACGAACATAGCCCTCTTCCTTTGTAGAAATCACTATATGCTTATCGTTTCCAGCACGAAGACTTTGTTCAATACTAATCATATCTACAAGACCAGCATCCATCCACATTTCCCCATTAAACTTATAAGGTTTAGCTAGAAGCAACAAAGCACAACTTGCCTTGATCAATGTTTCATCTTTATCAATATGACTCTTATTAAAATATTCTACCTTATGCGTTTTTAGATTATACAATCCAACTTCCATTTGCGTTTCACTATTTTGGAAAGCCTCTAAATCCAATGGAACTCTAGACTCAATAAAATCATATGTAGCTTCAATACCAAAGATCGAACCTTCTTTAAAGAATGGTCGCCATCCAACTACACCCTTTTGACAAGGCGCATCAATACCTGTAACCTCTAAACGATCTACCTGTTTTGAAACATAACTCAATAAAATTTCTGTACCAGCACTAATCCCTACACAATAAGGAAGAACAATGTCGTGTTCGAGTAAACATTTTAATACTCCTGCAGAATAAGCAGCCTTAGTACCTCCACCTTCTGCAACAATACCAACTCTACTCACGCACTACACCACTTTCTTTTGCCGCATCTGCAACGGCTTGAGCCACAACATCTGCAACTCTTGGATCTAAAGCGGAAACAATAATATGTTCACTATCCAACATATCTTCTGTAATCATTGAACTGATCGCATAAACAGCCGCTTCTTTCATCGCATCATTGATACAAGTAGCACCTGCTTTTAATGCACCTTTAAAGATACCTGGGAAAGCCAACACATTATTGATTTGGTTTGGATGATCACTACGACCTGTACCCACAATATAGGCACCAGCTTCTTTTGCGTCTTCCGGTTCAATTTCAGGCACTGGATTCGCCATTGGGAATACAATTGCCTTTTCATTCATAGACGCAATCATTTCTTTAGATACGATATGACCTGCACTAACGCCAATAAATACATCTGCACCAACTAATGCATCCTTTAAAGAGCCTGTTTTTCCTTCTTTATTTAACTTATCAATCATTCCTCTTTGACCACTTGTTAAATCCATATCGGCTGTTAAGATACCTTGTTTATCCACTAAAATAACATTACCCAAACCAATCTTTAAAATCAAAGTCGCAATCGCAACACCAGCGCTGCCAGCACCATTGATTACGATTGTTGGATTTTGCTTTTCAGCCAATTTCAAAGCATTTACCAAAGCAGCACAAACGACAATAGCTGTACCATGCTGATCATCATGGAAAACAGGAATATTCATTTTTTCCTGTAATCTTTTTTCAACTTCAAAACAACGAGGAGCCGCAATATCTTCTAAGTTGATTCCACCAAAGCTAGGCTCTAAGCTCGAAATAATCTGAACCAATTCATCTGTATCTTGTGTATTCAAGCATAATGGAACGGCATCCACATTTCCTAGCGCCTTAAACAATACGCATTTACCTTCCATTACCGGCATACCTGCTTCAGGACCAATATTTCCTAGTCCCAAAACCGCACTACCATCACTAATAACCGCAACAGTATGTGCTCTACCCGTATAGACATAACTGTTCTTTTTATCTTTTTCGATTTCTAAACAAGGTGCCGCAACACCCGGTGTGTAGGCAATCGATAAATCATCTCTATTTTCAATCTTCATTTTTGGAACGGTTTCTAATTTACCATTCCACTTAGCATGTAACCTTAAAGCTTCTTTAGCGTAATCCATGACAACCTCCTGGTATATTGTAATTGACCCATCTAACTGGTCATCTACAATATACTTCTCCTTTCTTTCAACCTTTAATAACCGTGGTTGAAGACGATTTTGTTAATTT
>NZ_DBMEXE010000047.1:0-5054 GCF_056804935.1 Holdemanella sp.
TTTGCGTAATGAATTGATGGCACATTGGCCAATTTCATGATTTGGAAGACGAGTTACGAATTTGGCATCAAAACCATAGTTAGCTAAAGAAACAGCAACATTGGCTTCTCCACCACCATAAGTTGCACCAAAAGTATCGGTTTGTACAAAGCGATAATATCCTTCGGGTGCTAGACGTAACATGATCTCTCCAAAAGTGACTACTTTTTGTTTCATATTAAATCTCCATTTTTAAATCTGGATTAATCAAATGGATTCCAAATCCAGCTATTTCTAAATCTAAATAAACAAAGTTGATTCGATTTGTCTTTTTATTACGTGTAATACTTTCTTCGACAAACTTCACACCTTGTTTAGAAAGGTGATACATTGCTTTTTCAGGATATGGAGTATAGATTCCGATGTGACCATTTTCTCCACGGCCTTTTTTATGTAAAACTTCAAATCCTACACCGGCAAAATTTGATTTTGGCTTTGTGTATTGTGTAAAGTGGAACAAAGAACATAACGTATCTGTTACTTGTTTTGATTCTTCAGGACTATTTGTATTGATTCCAACATGAATTAATTGGAAGTCTAACAAACTTTTGATAGCTGCTTTTGATAAAGCTTCAATTCCATCCCAATCTTTTGCGACAACCAAATCATTTGGCAACATAAAGCTTCCGCCGATTGCTTCTACATTTGGCAATGAAAGATAATCATGCATATTCTTTGTGTTAATGCCACCTGTTGGCATAAAGTGAACGTTCGCATATGGAGCACTTAGATCTTTTAATTTCTTAGCACCTCCACTTGATTCTGCTGGGAAGAACTTTAATTGTGTTAATCCCATTGAAAGAGCCATTTCAACTTCACTCGCTGTTGATACGCCTGGATACACTTCCACGTCATGATCCAAACACCATTGAACCACTTTCGTATTAAATCCAGGTGTAATAATAAATTTAGCTCCTGCTTCAACAGCTTCTTTTGCTTGTTCAACAGATAATACAGTTCCAGCACCGACTAACATATCTGGTAATTGTTCTGAAATAGTTTGGATTGCACTCGTTGCATGTTCGCTACGATATGTAACTTCAATAACATCGATTCCACCATTTAGCAGTGCCTTAGCTAATGGGTATGCATCTTCTTTTTCCAGAATCTTAACAACAGGTACGATTCCTGTGTTGGAAATACGATTCATATACGATTCCATAGTTCCACCTTCCATTTTCTATACTTTGCGTGTGTCTAGTACGCGTTTACTTTTTAGTAAACCAGTTCACCTGTAGTCTAGTATAGTAAACCGGTTTTGTCAACTTGAAAAGTGAAAATAATCTGTTTTTTATTTTTTTTAATTTTTTCGTATATATTATAGGTATGCATTTCCGGAGTTTGTTAATTTTTGAACAAAATGTGTTGACAATCCATTTTTGAGGTGTAATAATGGTGCTGTCTAGTAAACCAGTTTACTTTTTTGAGGAGGCTATGGAGATTATGGTGCGTACAGTAAATATCGAACCAATTACTAAAAAACAAGAGTTTTTAGCAACACCCGCCCTTACAAAAGAAGAATTAACAAATGCGTTTGAAGAATGTTTAAAACAAGTTGATTTAAATATGGAATATTTCAAAGATCGATTCCCATATTCATGTACTAAAGGTTTAAAGTATCCAATCATCGACAACATCGAATGGACTGATGGATTCTGGACAGGTATGTTGTGGTTGGCATATGAATATACGAATGATAAGAAATATAAAGAATTAGCTGATCGAAATATCGAAAGCTTCTTGCACCGTGTTGAAAATCGTATTGAATTAGATCACCACGATCTTGGATTCTTATATTCGCTATCTTGCGTAAGTGGCTATAAGCTTACAAAAAATGAGCACGCAAAAAAAGCTGCATTGTTGGCGGCTGATAAATTGATGGAGCGTTGGCAAGAAAAAGGACAGTTCTTACAAGCTTGGGGACCTAAAGACAGTCCTGAACATTATCGATTCATCATCGACTGCATGTTAAACATCCCATTATTATATTGGGCAAGTGAAGTTACTGGTGATAATCACTATGCGGATGCCGCAACAAAACACTTCACAACAAGTTGTAAATATGTAATTCGTGATGATGCGAGTGCATATCACACATTCTATATGGATCCAGTTACTGGAGGACCAAGTCATGGTGCTACACGTCAAGGATATTCAGATGATAGTTCTTGGGCTCGTGGACAGGCATGGGGTATTTATGGAATCCCATTAAATGTTCGCTACACGAAAAACACAGAATACGTTGATCTATATAAAGGAATGGCAAACTATTTCTTAAATCGTTTACCAGAAGACAATATTTGTTACTGGGATTTGATTTTTACAGATGATCCCGAACAATCAAGAGATTCAAGTGCAGCTGCCATCGCAGTATGTGGAATGCTTGAAATGGATCAATGGATCAAAGAAGAGGATCCAAGTAAAAAGGTGTATCAAAAAGCTTGTGACAACATCACTCGCTCATTGATTCAAAACTACACTAACAATGATCACAAACCAGGCGATCCAATCTTGTATCATGGCGTATATTCATGGCATAGTGGTAAAGGCGTAGATGAAGGAAACATCTGGGGCGACTACTACTACATGGAAGCATTAATGCGTCAAATCAAGCAATGGGATCCATACTGGTAAAAATAAGGAGGAGATAAAATGGCAACACCAAACATCGTTATGACACGTATCGATGAACGTTTAGTTCATGGTCAAGGTCAATTATGGGTAAAATCTTTAGGCGTTAACACAGTAATCGTTGCGAACGATCAAGCAAGCCAAGATGCAATGGCACAAACTTTAATGAAGACTGTAATTCCTAAGGAAGTCGCAATGCGTTTTTACTCAGTACAAAGAGTTATCGACATCATTCACAAGGCAAACCCTGCTCAAACAATCTTCTTGATTGTGAAAGATTGTAAAGATGCTCTACGCCTAGTTGAAGGTGGCGTTCCAATCAAACAAATCAACATTGGAAACATTCACAACTGTGAAGGTAAAGAAAAAGTAACTCGTTCTATTTTCTTGGGCGCTGAAGACAAGGCTGCATTAAAAGAAATGATTGAAAAGTATAACGTTGAATTTAATACACAAACTACACCAAGTGGTTCTGATGGTAGTGTATTAGTAGATATTAAAAATTATTTATAGGAGATAAAAAAATATGCAAATTACATTGTTACAGGCCGTAATCATCGGTCTATGGACAGCATTCTGTTATTCAGGTATGTTGTGGGGTATTTTTACGAACCGTGCTTTAGTATTAAGCTTCGGTGTTGGTATTGTATGTGGAGATTTAAAAACAGCATTGCAATGTGGAGCAATCGCTGAATTAGCATTCATGGGATTCGGTGTTGGTGCCGGTGGAACTGTTCCTCCAAACCCAATCGGACCTGGTATCATTGGTACATTAATGGCAATCACTATGGATGGTGTTACACCAGAAAGTGCATTATCATTATCTATTCCTTTTGCAGTCGCAATTCAATTCTTACAAACAGCTATCTATACAGTTCGTGCAGGTGCACCAGAAAGTGCAAACAACGCATTGAAAAAACAAGACTTTGGAAAATTCCGTTTACACTCTAACTTAACAATCTTGTTATTTGCTCTTGTTGGATTCTTATTAGGATTCTTAGGTGCATACAGCATGGATACATTAAGTAAATTAGTAGCATTAGTACCAGCTTGGTTATTAAAAGGATTAACAGTTGCTGGTGGTATGTTACCTGCTATCGGTTTTGCTATGATCATGAGCGTTATGTTAAAGAAAGAAGTTGTTCCATTCGCATTATTAGGATACTTCTTAGCCGCTTACTTAGGCGTACCAGTAATCGGTATTGCTAT
Organism: Holdemanella sp.; assembly: GCF_056804935.1. Lineage (NCBI taxonomy): Bacteria > Bacillati > Bacillota > Erysipelotrichia > Erysipelotrichales > Erysipelotrichaceae > Holdemanella > Holdemanella sp. Next base: position 3,880 of record NZ_DBMEXE010000047.1, read on the forward strand.
TGTCGGAACTGTATTCGCATTAAAACACTATAACGATGCTGGAAATGTCGCTGTCGCACAAGCTGCAACTGAGGAGGTAGAACACGATGACTGGATCTAAATTAACAAAGAAGGATTACACTAAGACTACATTACGTGCTTACTTCTTACAAAATGGTTTTAACTATAGTAACTATCAAGGTTTAGGATACGCTTTAGTTATGTATCCTGCATTCAAAAAATTGTATGGTGATAACCCAGCTAAATTGGCTGAAGAATTAGACAATAACTGTGAATTCTATAACACAAACCCTAACTTCTTACCATTTATCACTTCTATTCACTTGGCAATGGCAGAAAACGGAATGGAATACGATGAAATTCGTGGTATCAAAATGGCATTGATGGGTCCTTTAGCAGGTATTGGTGACTCATTATCACAATTCTGTATTGCTCCATTATTCTCAACTATCTTTGCTTCTATGGCTATGGATGGTGTGGCAATTGCTCCATTATTATTCTTAATCTGCGAAAACGTTACATTATTGGCAATCAAACTTGTTATGGGTGGATATGGACGTCGTCTAGGAACAAGCATGATTGACAAATTATCTGAAAAAATGGGTGTTATTTCTGAAGCTGCAAGTATGATTGGTGTTACTGTTATCGCTGGCTTAGCTGCAACATTCGTTAAAATGAACGTCGCAATCACATTCTCTGCTGGTGCTATTGAAGAAGGTGTTAAACAATCTACAGTAGATATTCAGGCAATGTTAGATAAAGTTGCTCCTGCATTATTACCAGTATTATATACAGCATTAATGTATTACTTAATCAAGAAAAAAGGTGTTACAACTTATTGGTTAGTATTGATCACTGTTGTTATCGGTGTTGCATTAAGCTGCTTAGGAATCTTAGCCTAATACATAAAGGAAGCAAATTTGCTTCCTTTTCTTTTTTAAGGAGAATTCTATGAATCTATCTTACATAAAAAAACAACTACAATTCTGGGCAGACAAGAAGGATGTACTACACGTAAAAAAAATATTAACGAAAGAAGATCAAATTCTAGTAAAAAGAAAATCAGAAGAACTGATTCAAAACATCTTTACGTTTGATAAACCATGGGGAATACTGGAACATCTGGGCGGAGACTTCAAGCAATACCTTTTAGAACACGATATGCCGCAAAAACT
>NZ_DBMEXE010000047.1:5064-6756 GCF_056804935.1 Holdemanella sp.
CCATGGGACATGGAACGCTGCCAAATTCCTTACAAGCTAGAAACATTAGATTGGAACATACAATTAAACGATGATGAAGAATGGTGCTTCATGCTCAATCGCATGGACTACCTAAACTATCTGGTTCTTTCGGATCATATTGAATATGCCAAAACACTCATTTTAAACTGGATAGAAGCCCATCCAACAATTCAACCAGAACCAAGCACAAGAACACTCGATACAGGCATTCGTTTAATGAACTTCTTTGAAGCCCTACCTTATTTGTACGCAAACAGTTTATTAAGTGATGAAGAAATCACTACGATTGCCAAATCCATGTTGGATCAGTGTGCGTATTTAAAAGAGCATTACATTCCAAAATACATAACATCAAATTGGGGAAGCATTCAAACATGTGCTATGATCAGCATATTACCTATGATTGAAGAACAAAGTGATATCTATGCTTGGGCATTCAATGAATGGAAAAGACAAATCCAAGCACAAGTGTATCCAGATGGCATGCATTGGGAACAATCCACGATGTATCATATTGAAGTCTTAAATTACTGCATGAAAGCTATGTATTATTCAGAACAAGAATTGCCACAAATTCATGCTTTGGCTAGAGCCATCTTCTTACAGGCTACCCCTCATAAAGAAATTGAAACATTCGGGGATACAGATCGCAGTAATATTCAAGATGTCATGACACGTGCTAGCTTCTTATTTAATGAACCCACATGGAAGTCGATCGCATTTCATACTTTTGACATGGAATCTTTATATACATTAGGAGCTAAAAATGCCAAGATCTATCTGGAAATGCAAAGTACAGAATCTAACGAGCTTAACTTTGATGGAAAAGATAGCGGTATGTATACATCAAGGAGTTCTTGGAAAGAAGATGCTAACTTTACCATGTTTACTAACGGATCATTAGGCAGTGGACATGGACATAGCGATAACTTACATGTATCCATTTACTATAAGGGAAATCCTGTATGTATTGATGCAGGACGATTAACATATCGTGAAGATCATCCACTAAGAGTACACTTAAAATCTATGGCAAGTCATAATGGTGTGATTGTAGATGAACATTGCTCATGTGTACCTAAGGATAGTTGGGGATATGAAGATTTTGGTGTTCCATTAAAGAATTATGTCTATCATAAAGATGGCATTCACTACTATGAAGGTACACTATTAGGACATGATCCGTTACAGGTATGGACAAGAAAAGTGATTGTCCTTGATGTAGGTGTATGGATGATTGTTGATGAAGTAAAAGAAGATGGTAGCCATCATGCTGTTACACGTTTTCATTTAGATCCAGATGCTAGTGATTTAAAAGGTTTAAAAATTGTATCCAACATTCCATACACAAAGCATATTGAGCCATGTTCCCTTCGTTATAATGAAGAATTAGAGCATGATGTTTTATATTTTGAACAAGATTTCACGAATCATTTCGAACAATGCATTTGTTTTGTGGATAAAGCGATTGAAGCAAAAGATGATTTCGTTCTTCAAAACAACGATACAAAACTAGATAATACGATTGTACACACTAAAAAATTTATACTTTCAGAAGATGAATCTTATAGTGTAGCCATATTCCATAAGGAAATCTATAAAGGAAAGAAAGTATTATTCTTAGATGGTGAACCATTCCATTGCAAAGTATTTGTCGTACACAAGAAACAA
>NZ_DBMEXE010000047.1:6766-9488 GCF_056804935.1 Holdemanella sp.
CAAAGTAAAATCATACATTGTCCGTGCATAATAGTTATAGATTTTTCCTTTAGTAAACGCGTTTGCTAGAAAAAATTATATCTGTTAGAATAGAAGTATTGAAAGGATCCGCTTTATGAAAGAAAAAATAACCATTCGTGATATAGCCGAACGTGCTGGAACATCTAAAACTACTGTCTCTTTTTTTCTAAATGGTAAGACGGACAAAATGTCAGAGGAAACCCAAGCAAGAATTGCTCAAGTCATCAAAGAGACAAACTATCGTCCAAGTATTGCAGCACGCTCTTTAAACGCAAAAGAAACACGTTTAATTGGCGTCATCATTGGAGATATCACCAACACGTTTGCCAATCAAATCGTTAAAGGAATTGATGATTTTGCAAGAGATAATCGTTACCAGTTGATTGTTGGAAACAGTAATTATAATTTTGAAAATGAAAAAGGATACGTCAATCGCATGTTGGCAATGGGAGTTGATGGTTTTATCATCCAGCCATCCAGTCATTTTGCCGAATTGATTCCAAAAATCAAACAAGAAAATAAAGACGTAGTATTTATTGATTCACAAGTTTCTATGGATAAAGAAAAATGGGTCAAGACAAACAACTATGAATCCATATTGAATGTAGGAACACACCTAATCAATGATGGATATGATGAATTCATTATGATTACGGCAGATCCACATGTATTAAGTACACGTTTAGAGCGTACAACTGGTTTTTTACACGCTTTAGAAGCAAAAGGAAAAACATGCAAAACCCACGTTGTAGCAGATGATATAACAAGTGATGCATTACGTGATCTACTCTATAATGAATTACGTTTTGGCGTTCGCACCCTCATCTTTGTAGCCAACTGCTTCTTATTACCACGTGTCTATTTGGCATTAAAAGATTACCGAAACCTAATGCCAGATACAATTGGATTAATTGGCTTTGACAATACAGAATGGACTAACTTCTCTAGTCCAACTGTCACAACGATCGTACAACCTGCCTATGATGAAGGCTATCAAGCTGCATCGATCTTAATTGATTCATTAAAAGGAGAAAACAAACAGATTCCAAATCAAATCTTAAAGTGTTCTGTAAACTGGAATGAATCAACCAAACAACACAATTAAAGATTTACAATGATGCCCATATTTACTTATGGGTTTTTTCTATCATCAAGAATTTAATTCATATCTTAAATCTTTCATTAGTTTTTATATTTTATCAAATATAACTTATAAATTTGCTTTTTCAACACAAAATTTCAATTATAACTGATAAATTTTGACTTTCTACACTAAAGTTCAATTAAAAATCTCATCCCATTTATTTTGGACTGAGACCTTTTATTTTATCGACTGTACCATTTCTTTAACATACTCCTCAACATACTTAGGCGCATCTTTTCCATACTTTTCAACAATCTTCACAATAGCTCCATTGGATTGATCAGCCATTTTTTTAGCTTGTTCTGGCGTTGAGATTCCAAAACCTACCTCAACAGGAACGTCAGTAACTTCTCGTACAAGATGTACCATAGCTGAAATATCTGTCGTAATCGTAGAACGAACACCTGTAACACCTAATGAAGATACGCAATAAATAAAGCCAGTGGCATCTTTGGCAATCGTTTGAATTCTTTGATGACTGGTTGGTGCAATCATACTGATTAAATCTAAGCCATATTTCTTTAATATCACATCAAACTCTTCTTTTTCCTCATAAGGAACATCCGGAAGAATCAATCCACTCATTACCCTCAGCTAGTAGTGCTGCTTTTTTTACAACCTCAGCTCCCGCACTTTGAGCTAAAGTTTCTAATAAATGTGAAACATATATTGACTTATTATTTATGTAATATATAATTAAATTAACGATAAACATTATTTATTTAATGTTAGGAGGTAATATCATGAATGATAAGTCTAAAGATTTATTGAAGAAAATGTGTTTCGTTTTAGAAATTGTTCGAGGGACTTGTTTAATTTCTGTTGCGTTGTTGATTGGACTTAGCTTATTTTATGCCTTCAACAAAGATGTATATAACACTTTATTTGGAAGCATAAGAATAGACTTTCTTCAATTGATATTTAAAGATGATACCGCTTTACATAAAGACAGCATGTCCATGTGGTTACCATTGATTTTATTAATCATCGCTATATTAATATTCATCATCTATAAATCTATACAAACGATAGAATCCATTTGTAAAATTGCGATGGATCATACTCCATTTGATGTTCGTGTTGCCAATCACATCAAAAACCTTGCTAAGTATATTCTTGCAGGGGGTATTGTCTTTAATATTCTTGAAGTATGTCGAGTTATGTACTTTAAACAAATCATCAACTTTGATCTACTTTTCAACACTAAATATGTTACACAAATCAATTTTGGTATTCGTCTTCACTTAAGCTTCCTCGTTTTTGCAGCTCTAATCTATTTGTTATCTTATATATTGAGATATGGACAAGAACTACAACAATTGAATGATGAGACATTGTAATTATGGGTAAGATCATATTGCGATTAGATCGTGTCATGGCCGATCGAAAAATGAGTTTAAAAGAGTTGTCTGAAAAAGTTGGCGTCAGCAATGTCAACTTATCAAAAATGAAAACAGGTAAGATTTCTGCGATTCGCTTCTCTACTTTAGAAGCTATTTGTGAAGTATTAAATTGTCAACCTGGTGATATATTGGAGTATGTAAAGGACGATGAAAA
>NZ_DBMEXE010000048.1:0-9358 GCF_056804935.1 Holdemanella sp.
AAGTCAATTTATATAAGACGTTGTATGAGTGTTGATTTTAGCTTTATATCCTAATTTATTAAATGTGTCTTTTCCAATAAGTGATCCACATCTTCTGGGGATTCATAATCTGTATTGACTGCTTTACTTTGTTTCACCAATTCTTGAATACGACCAGCGTTTTCTAACATTGGACAAGGTCTTAACATATTTTCATTAAATGGTTGATTATCATGATAAGCCTGGAATAAAGGAGATCTAAGTGCATCGAGTAATGTTGTTTTGTGAATGTTACAGTTCGAATAATGAATGAATACACATGGTTCTACATCCCCTTTGGCATTGATATGAAGATATCTTCTTCCTCCAGCAATACATCCACCAACATATTGCGCATCATTTTGGAAATCCATAGTGAAAATTGGTTTTTCACTTCTGAATTTACGAATTTGATGATAAACATACGCCCTTTGTTCTGGTGTTGGAAGCAATTCTTTTACAGCCCCATTTCCTACTGGCATATAGTGGAAGAACCAGCAGAATAAAGCACCTGCATCAATCATTAAATCAAAGAATTCATCACTTGCGATATCTTTATAATTTACACTTGTATAACAAGTACTAATTCCAAATGGCAATTTGTGTTTCTTTAATAATTCCATGGCACGTTTTACAGAATTGTAACAACCATCACCACGTCTAGAATCATTCGCTGTTTCAAAACCTTCCAAACTAATGGCTGGCACAAAGTTTTTAACTCGCAACATATCCTGACAGAATTCTCCATCAATCAATGTACCATTTGTGAAAGACAAGAAAGCACAATCTGGATGCATTTCGCAAATTTTAATCACATCTTTTTTACGTGTTAAAGGTTCTCCACCCGTATAAATATACATGTAAGTACCTAATTCTTTTCCTTGACGAATAATCGAATCAATATCATCTAAAGATAAATTTAATTGATGTCCATATTCAGCAGCCCAACAACCTGTACAATGTAAGTTACATGCAGATGTTGGATCTAATAATACGGCCCAAGGAATATTACAATTATATTTTTCTGATAATTCCTCTTGTTTTGTACTACCATTTAAAGACGCATTAAAAATAAAGTTTTTAAATACAGTCTGCCGAACATCTGCATCCAAATCATACAACTTTAAAATGTAGTCATACCAAACACCTTTTTCATCGATTTGTTCACGAATCACTTTACGCTGTGAACCATACCAACCTTCAGGCATAACCTTATCTACTAAATTCATTAATTTTGGAATATTGGTTTCAGGATCCTTCTCCAAATATTTTAATGCCTGATTCATTCCAAACTTTTGAACACTACTCTGTAAAGAACTAAAATTCATAACTCTTCCTCCGGTTTCATTTATAGTTTCATTCTAGTTCTTTAAAAATGAGTTTTTAATAGACAAATTTTCAAATGTGTAAATTTTATGAGCTATGGTCATTATTTTTATACCGTTTTGAGATATATATTATATATGATTTATATATTTATGAACCACAGTCATTTTTATATCAAAAAAAGAAGGTGTTTTCACACCCTCTTAGATTTCATTAGCAGCCTTATATCCTGTACGAATAGCGCTTGCGATATCTGCTGTTCTTTCACCACTGCAGTCTCCTACATAAGTGAATGGAACAGTTAACTTACTATCATCAAATACATTCTTTTTAGAACCTAATGCATTTACAATTGTATCTGCAGCAATTTCAACATTTGTTTCATCTTTTGTATTCACTGCATAGATGACATTATCTTTAATTTCACTAACACGTGTATTCACAAATTCTTGAACATTGTGTTTTTCAAAATCAGCTTCCATCAATGGCAATACTGTTTCAGATTCTTGCGCTGCAATTTTATCCATCATTTCAACGATTGAAACTTCTAGACCTTTATTTGCCAAATATTCAGCCGTTTCAGCACCTACTAAACCTCCACCTAAAACAACACATTTACCAGATACTTCTTGACCATTCAAGATATCCCAGCTGGATACAACATTTGAATTTTCTACCGACATAGGAAGATCCATATTGTGAGCACCAATGGCCAAGATCACATGATCAAATCCATTCAATTCATCCATTGTTGGTTCGTGATTGAATTCAATGTCCACTTTACCAGGCAAGAATTTTTCATAGTATTGAACCGAACGTAAGATTTCATCTTTTCTTGGTGGAACTGAAGCAATATTGATTTGTCCACCTAAACGATTTGATTTTTCAAATACAGTCACTGTATGTCCTCGTTTATAAGCTACACGAGCCGCTTCTAATCCGGCAAGACCAGCACCTACGATTGCGACATTCTTCGTTTCTGTACATGGTTGAATGAAAATTGTTTCTTCATCTCCATTTTCTGCATTTAAAACACAGCTTAAGTAACGACGAGATTGGATGGCATCTACACAACCTTTATTACAGTTCAAGCATTCACGAATGCATTCACCTTTTTCCACTTTATTGGCAATATCTGGATCTGTTAATAAACTTCTTCCATATCCAATGATATCTGCTGTACCATCTTCTAGAATCTTTTCACCAGCTTCAACACTAACAACACGACCCACTGTTGCCACAGGACAAGAAACAACGGCTTTCACTTTTTCACAAGCACCTAACGTCCAGTTATAAGGAACAGCACCCATAGGAGGAATTGTATCGCCCATGTTTCCTGTGTGGTTAGCTTGAGCCACTTGAATCATATCAATTCCTGCTGCATCTAACATTTTTGCGAATTCAACCGCTTCATCTTCCAATAAACCACCTTTACCACGTAAAGATCCATCTGGATTGACTGTAATAATTGGAAGTTTATATTCAACCATCATGGATGGAGCCGCTTCTTTAATTGCTTGTAAAACTTCTAATGCATAACGCGTACGATTTTCTAAGCTACCACCATAATTATCTGTACGATGATTTAATAACTTTGAACATAATGAACCTAATAAACGGTCACCATGAATTTCAATCGCATCAATACCTGCTTTTTGCGCTTTTCTAGCACATTGGGCAATGCTGTTTTTAATAGCTGTTAATTGTTCAACACTTGCTTCCGTCACAAAGTGCTGCATATCATGATGTAATTTTGCGTATGCACCCTTTGTCAATTCGTCACAGATTTTTTGTTGTTTTTCAGCCTCTTCTACATCATTTGCAGCCTTTGCTTTTGCCGCCAATTGACCAGCAATACCAGCTTCCATAATCATTTTTCCTACACCTTGAACATCATATTCTGGGTGGAACAATTGTAAAGCTACTTTACAATCGTGTTCATGTAAGGCATACGCTAATTTTTTATACATCTCAATTTGCGATTCATCATATAGTTTTGGTGTAGGACTTGCCGTACGAACAGGAGCCACATCACCAATAACGATATAAGAACATCCACCTTGTGCAAGTCTTGTATAGAAAGCTAATGAACGAGGCCCAATCGATCCGTCTCTTTCTTCATATCCTGTTGTCAAAGGGGGAAACATAATTCTATTTTTAAAAGTTAAGTTACCAACTTGAATCGGTTGCAATAATTTACTTGTCATATTTTCTCCTAGATATTTTTAGCAATTTCATGCGCATTTGTGATCGCATCTTTTAAAGTTCCTACTTTTTCACAATCCCCAATATAGTGTACATTTTCTGCTTCCACTTCCACTTTCTTAGGCGCATATCCGACAGCGAAAATTAAAGTATCTGCTTCTGTAATTTTGTGTTCAACACCCTCTTTTACGTAAGTAATAGATTCTTCATCCACATTTGTTACTTGTGCATTCAATTCAATACGAACACCTTTCTGCATCAATCTTTGTGTCAATCTAGATTTTGCAGCTCCACCTTCACCAGGCATTAAGTTATTTGTCATTTCTAATAATGTAATCTTACGATTCATTGGGAATAAGTCATTGATTAATGGTGCTAAATAATCCGCTGTTTCACATCCAACACTTCCACCACCTAATACAACAATGTTACGTCCTGGATATTTCTTTCCAGATAATACATCGTCTGCAGTCATCCAATTTTTGAATACTTTGAATGGTGGAATTTCTTTTGGTGTAGCTCCACTTGAACATACGATTTCGTAATCTTTAAATTCATTTTCAAGCATTTCTTTTGTGACTTCTGTATTTAAACGAACTTCAACACCTTCATGATCTAATCGACGAATCATAAATTTAATAACTTTACACAATTCTTGTTTCGCGATTGGAACAGCCGCAAGTCTTAATTGTCCACCAAGTTCATTCGATTTTTCACAAAGAACAACTTCGTGTCCACGTTTTTTTGCAACATATGCTGCTTCCATACCAGCAGGACCACCACCAATAACTAAAACTTTTTTCTTTGTTTCAGCAGGTGCAATTGTATCATCTTCCACGCTTGGATTTACTGTACAAGAAATACGTTTACCCATCATGATACCTGTTAAACAACGACCACATCCAATACATGGACGAATATCGTCTACTTTTCCTTCAAATGCTTTATTTGCGAATTCACTGTCACATAAGTTTGGACGTCCAATCATACACATGTCACATTTTTCATTTGCGATTAATTCTTCGGCAATCCATGGTTCATTGATACGAGCTACAGTCGCAACTGGAATATTTACATGCTTTTTAATTTCTTCACTTGAGTGAGCGTGAGGTGCTGGACTTGTACCTGGAGCAGGCATACTTGATCCACGTTTGATTGTGTTACCACCAGATACGTGAATAAAATCAACTCCGGCTTTTTCTAATTGTTTACAAACATAGATTTGATCATTTAATGTCAATCCACCTTCACTATATTCATCACCACTAATACGAACATCAATAATAAAGTCGTCTCCACAGTATTTACGAACAGATGCGATAACTTCTAAGCATAGACGTAAACGTCCGTCTAGACTTCCTCCATATTCATCCGTACGTTTATTATATAGTGGTGTTAAGAATCCACCTAATAATCCGTGGGCATGAGCACATTGAATTTCAACGCCATCACCACCGGCAATTTGTACACGGTGAGCCGCTTGACCAAATTGGTCAACGATTGTGTGTAATTCTTCAATTGTTGCAGGTCTTGGTGCACTTTGTGCATAGTAAGGACCCACACAACTTGGTGCAATCAATTGAGGTGTTCCTGGAACTGGGAATGCCATATAAGCTGGGTGGAACAATTGTGCTAAGATTTTAGTTCCATATTGGTGTACGCCATCCACCAATTTTTTCCATCCTGGAATAAAACTATCATCATAAATTGACATATCTCCTGGAAGATATACATAAGTTGGTTCTACAGTTACAACTTCAGTAACGATAAGTCCAACTCCACCTTTTGCACGTGCAGAATAGTGTGCTACTAAATCATCTGTAACATACCCTTTATCGGCCATGTTTGTTGAAATAGGTGGCATAAAAATACGGTTTTTTACTGTTGTCTTTCCAATTTCAATTGGTTCAAATAAATGTGGAAAATTATTCATTTTCTTAACTCCTCCTCATAGATTCTTGTTATTTTACTCACAAATAGACGCAAAAAGCCTATCTCTTTTTTTGTATATTATTATGAATTAAAAAATAAAAAGAATGCGCTACAATCATTATAACGCATTTGTTAACATAAAACCATCTGTTTAGTTAATTTGTGAACTTTTTTGGTTAGGTATCCTTAACAATGATATAGTACAACATTTTATCATTGATTGTCACAATAGGTTCTAATTCACTGCCATCCATATTTGAATCTCTCATCACTGAAGTGCCAAGATTCTCAGAAACAAATTTCTAATAAATAAGAAAAGGACTTCAGTTTCATTTTCCTGAAATCCTTACATGTTTTATTTACCATATCTACGATTTGGTTTGTCATCTGTAAAACGTTTTGATCTACGATCATCATTAAATCTTCGTCTAGGCTTATAGTCACCATCTTTTCGATCATCAAAACGTCTTCTTGGCTTATCATCCTCAAAACGGCGTCTTGGCTTGAAGTCTCCATCTTTTTTATCATCAAAACGACGTCTAGGTTTGAAATCTCCATCTCTTCTTGGTTTATAGTCACGATTTTTTCGATCATCAAAACGACGTCTAGGTTTATAGTCATCATTACGAACAAGTAGTGTAACACTTTCTACATGTGGAGTTTGACTAAACATATCAACTGGTTGAATCTTGACAATACGATACTCTTTCTTTAATACGCCTAAATCTTTAGCCAAAGTAGCTGGGTTACAAGATACATAGATCATCGTTTTGATCTTTGATTTTAAAATAGTTTCCTTCATTATATCATCCAAGCCAGAACGAGGCGGATCCACAATCAATGTATCCACTTCTTTTTCTTGCACTAAATGTGCTAAGGCACTACCCGCATCTTCACAAATGAAAGATACATTGTCTGCATGATTTAACATCGCATTTTCATTGGCATTATCAACCGCATCCTGAATGGATTCAACACCAACGATTTCTTCAGCTTTATCTTTCACAAATAAACTGATGGCACCAATACCACTATAGGCTTCAACCGTAGTCTTTGATCTTGGCATCCAATCTTTAACCACATTATAAAGATTCACGGATTGTTTCGTGTTTAACTGGAAGAAAGATCTTGGAAGTAAAGATAATTGAATATCTTCTAATTGAAGATGCATCTTTTCTTCTCCCCAAATAAAACGCATATCTCCAAATACTTCACGCTTTGTTTCTGTTTTTACACTTTGCCAGATTGAAACAACACCCTCTAATTGAGTTACGTCATGAATAAATTCTTCACTGATATCTTCTTTTCCCGTCACAAATATAATTTGAATCTTAGAATCAAATTCTTTCATCACCAATGTACGATAACCCGTTTTCTTTTTATCATCATACATCTTTAAATGATGCTCATTCATAATTTTTAAAACTTCCTGACGCGTTTGTTCCAACAATTTTGAATGCACATAACATCTTTCCATCTTTTGGAAATGATTTGTATCACGCTCATACATTCCTGTATATAACTCCCCATATTCTTCACCAAAAGGAAGTTTGCAGCTATTACGATATGACAATGGCTCAGGATTCTTTATGATTGGTAAAATGCGACCATTATAATCCGCATACTTAATCAGCGTCTCTTTTAAATTTCCTTCCTTCATTTTACACTGAGCTGGATACTTTACATGCATCAAAGCACATCCACCACACTCTTTCCAAATTGGGCAAAGTGGGTAGCGACGCTTTGAACTCTGTTCAACTAAACGAGTTAATTCTCCAACTAAATAAGTACCTTCATCACTTTTAATATCAAATCCAATGACTTCATCTGGAATGGCATTTTCAATAAATACTGGCTTTCCTTCATGGAACGCAATTCCCTCACCATTAATTCCCCATTTTTTTACTGTTGTTTTCATATTTTTTATACACAGTTACGACAAACTCAAACGTAACCTCTAACCTTTCTAATTGTTTTACACGATCAAGTCCAACTTGACTCGTTTTATATCGATATGGTGTCATTTCCAGTAAAGACCATACATCATCTACCATCTTTTTTTCCTGAATAATTTCCTGGTTTACCAATTCATATTGTTCTAGTATTTCAGGCATTTCATTTTCGTATGGTGTGTCATACAATACTTCTTTTAATTCAAAACAATGCTTAGGACCCGGACCTACTACGATCCAATATCCATTTTCTTTTAGTATACGATAGATTTCATCTTGACCTAAAGGCACAAAAATACTTGTAACACAATCTATGCTCTCATCTAAAAAAGGCATATCAAATAAACTACCCACAATATATTGCGTATGTTTATCTTGTTTAGACGCATGTAGAATCGCTTCCTTACTCAAATCAATCCCATAACTATGTTCAAAGTTCGCCCCTATCTCTTTTGTATAGTAACCCTGACCACAGCCAGCATCCAAATAAATAGATCCATTAGCCTTTTCCTTTACATATTGACGCATAAAATCATAATAATCTTTTTCTAAAAAATCCGTACGCGCTTTGACCATTAAAGCATTGTCCCCATGATTCTTTGTCTGTTTACGTGATAAGTTCACATAACCTTGTTTGGCACAATCAAAAGAATGATTATTTTCGCATCGAAATGTTTTATTTTCTTTTATTAGTTTCTTTTTACACACCGGACATATCAACATAAAAAGATTATAACATAAAAGAAAAAGAGAAGCGCTATATTTCACTTCTCTTAGAATAAATCTTCTTCAACCTTAACTGGATGTACCCAAATATCTTCTGTATTATCTATACAATCTTGTACCATCTTGTCAAAATCCCATTTTGCCTCATATTTTTCACACTTATCCACACGAGGTTTAGTGACCGGATTCTTTGGTGTAAAAATCGTACAACAATCTTCATAAGGAAGAATACTTGTTTCATATGTTCCAATCTTTTTAGAAAGATCAATAATTTCAACTTTATCCATACAAACAACTGGACGAATAATCGGCATATTTGTGACATCATTGATTGTAAGCATACTCTCTAAAGTTTGACTTGCAACCTGTCCAATCGATTCGCCTGTTGCGATAGCTTGAGCATGTCTTTTCTTAGCTAGGCCTGTCGCAATACGCATCATCATACGACGCATCAATGTGATCGCATAACTTTCATCCGCATTTTGATAGATTGCCAATTGAAGATCTGTAAATGGAACAACATGAACTAAAACATCACCTTGATAACCAGATACAAGTCTAGCTAGTTCCATTACTTTTTCTTGTGCATTTTGTGAAGTATATGGAGGTGAAGCATAGTGAATACATTCTATGTGTACACCACGTTTCATCATTAAATAGCAGGCAACTGGAGAATCAATTCCACCACTTAATAAAACCATGGCCTTTCCGCCAACACCCACTGGATATCCACCAGCACCTTGGATACGATCTGTCATAATGTAAGCTGCATCTTGATGAACTTCAACAACAATTTTTACATCCGGATTATGAACATCCACTTTCCAGTCACTGTTCTTTAAAATCTTAGTTGCAACCCTACGATTAATATCGTCTGAAATATATGGGAATAATTTATCACTACGACGTGCAGCTACCTTAAATGTTTTTGGTGTTGTTAAATCTAAAGATTCATAACAAGCATCAATGATTTGATCTAAATCTGGTTCCACTTTAATAGCTAATGAGAAGGAAGATATTCCAAAAACTTTAGCTAAAATATCACTAACCTGCTTAGAATCTTCATCATGAAGATAAATATACATACGGTCGTGCTGTTTTTCAAATTCTAATGTTGGGAATGCTTTTAAAGCCTTACGAACATTGTCATAAAGCGCCTTAATAAAGTTGTTACGGTTTTTTCCTTTTAAACTCAATTC
>NZ_DBMEXE010000049.1:0-9309 GCF_056804935.1 Holdemanella sp.
TCGATACAATTCATGAAGATAGAGCTAGTTTTTTATCTTTAAAATGTAGGGATATTGCGATGGATGTTACATCTAAAAAAACGGATTTACGGATTGAAATGGATAAACAAGAAAAGTGTGTGGATGAGCTTGAACGTAGGTATAAACATAAAAAGAATTATTATGAATTGAAAAAAATGGAATATGGCTTGGAATTACAAACGATTCAAAGAAACAACTCCATTTTGTATCCATATAAGATTCAAAAGAATTTGGCGTTGTACTTTGATGAATATAGAAATGTTGAAGTAGAATATTTGAAACATAAAAAACAGTTCGATAAGAATCAAAATACGTTATTGTTATATGATGAATATCTTGAGAGATTATCGAATTGTCAAAGTCGTTTATTAAAACGGTTTTCACATTTAGCACAAATCAATGAATCTGGGCAACATAATGAAGATTCTATGATTTCAGGAACTGAGCATTTGCCTGATTTTGGTGGTTATGAATCATGGCAACAAAATGGTATGTCTTGTTTGGTGGATGGAAATTATGAAATTGATTCGTACAGTTCTTTTTGGCAAAATCCAGTTGAAAATGGTACAATCAGTGCTGGATGCTGGTCCTATCCGGAGGGAGGTCTTCATTTAGGTTTGGATATCGCAAGTGCCATGTATAGTGATGTGTTAGCGGTTGCTAATGGTATCATATTGTATGCCCATGCACCAGTGGATTCGAACAATGGATATTTAGGAAATTGGTGTGGATGGCCAAATGGTGGTGGCAATACCATTTGTATGGTGGTTGCCGTAAATGATAGACTTTATGCGATTAGTTATGCGCATTTATCCAATGAAATCTATGTGACAAGTGGCCAGCAAGTCAGTCAAGGTACAGTTATAGCGAAAAGTGGGAACAGTGGCAATTCAACGGGGCCTCATACGCATGTAGAGGTGTTTGAATTAAAACAGGATCTCAATTCGATCGTAGAATATTTTAGAAACAGCGGTGCTGATTTTTCTTTTGGATGTGGCTATAGTGAGGCTGCAACATGCTCAGGCTATGCATGGCGCATTGATCCTGAGACCGTTTTGGAGGGTGTATGAGTCAAGAAATGTATTTTTCTCGCATGCAGAAATTATTAAAAGATGAATATAATGCCTATATTGAATCTTTATCGAAACCTTTATATCGTGGTATGCGTATAAATTTAAAAAAGGCAGAATTGGATGAATTTGATCATTTGGATCATCCAAGTCAGTTTTGTAAGGAAAGTTATTATGTAGATAAGCCGTTGGGAAATCATCCTTTCCATATTTGTGGTTGTTTTTATCTGCAAGAACCAAGTGCTTCAAGCGCTGTTGAAATCTTGGATGTACAAGAAGATGATTATGTATTGGATTTATGTGCAGCACCAGGTGGAAAGAGTACGCAGATCGCATCACATTTAAAAAGTGGGTATCTAGTATCGAATGAAATTGATGCGAAGCGTGCCCAAATCCTTTTGTCTAATATTGAGCGTATGGGTGTGAAAAATGTGGCAGTAACCAATACAAGTGTAGATAAGCTTACGAAGGTGTTTGATGCTTGTTTTGACAAAATTTTAGTGGATGCACCTTGTAGTGGTGAGGGAATGATCAAAAAACATGATATTGCCCTAAATAATTGGAGCATTGAAAATATTGAACTTTGTGCGACTCGTCAAAAAGAAATATTAGAACATGCCTATTCTATGTTGAAACCGGGTGGTACTTTGGTGTATTCAACTTGCACATATGCTTTAGAAGAAGATGAAGATGTTGTCTTAGATTTTTTAGAAAAACATGCGGATATGGTCTTGGTGGATCCTGAAGTTTCGTGGGGAAGAAAAGGGTTTAAAGACTTGAATGTGCGTCGTATCTTTCCAATGGATGGTGGTGAGGGTCATTTCATTGCGAAATTCAAGAAACAATCAGGTGTTGCAGGTAAACTTCCAGTTCTAAAATCAAAAAAAATAGATAAGATTACTGAGAAATTTTTGAAGGAACAATTGAATACATTGCCAAACTATTACTATATAGATAAGGATAGAGTATATGGAATGGATGTTCCGTTTGTGGATTTTAAAAAGGTAAAAGTATTACGTCAAGGCGTATATTTGGGGGATGTCATTAAGAATCGTTTTGAGCCAAGTCATTCTTTTTATATGGTTGCAGATTTTGACTATAAAAGAAAAGTGGATGTAATTCTAGAAGAAATGGACCTTTTTATGCATGGTGAAGTTTTACAAAAGGAATGCGAAAAAGGGTATGTGGCTGTATGTTTTAAGGGACATCCGTTTGGCTTTGGCAAGAGTGATGGAAAACAAATCAAAAATAAGATTCCTAAAGGACTTCGTTTATTGCCAAATTCACATGTAAATATAGACTAAAAAAGCCAGGAAATTTATTCCTGGCAATTTTTTGCGATTTCTTTTGCGACATTAAAATAGTCTTCTAATTGATCATCACTTGGTGTGTAGCATTGATTGATCACATCGTGGCATGATTCGATTCCAGATTGTTGCATTCTTGTATCGATTTCTTTGGCTACTTGGTTAAACCATCCGTATGCGGCAAAGGCCAACCCTTTTTTGTTTTTAAATTTACATGGACGAATGTGTTCAAGGAAAGCGGCTACGCTTGGTGCCATGACATTGTTGTAGGTTCCTGATCCAATACATACAACTTTGGCATCCATGATTTCACGCATCACAATACTTGATTTTGTATCCGATAATTTATAGACTTTTACATCCATACCAGCATCGCTGAATCCTTCGGCTAAGCTTTCGGCAATCTGTTGCGTATGTTTCCATACAGATTCATATACAATTACGGCTTTATTTTCTACTTTTTGAGCAGCGATACCTTTATATGTTTCAATAATATCTGCAATATAGTCTTTCCAGATAATACCATGTGCCGGCATGATATATTCAATGTCTAAATTCATGCCTAGAATTAGGTTTAATTTAGCTTGCACTGGTGTTGTATATGGTAAAACAATGTTCGCAAAGTATTCTTTAGCTTGTTTTAAACAATACGCTTTATCCAATCCTTCATCGGTTAGATTAAAGTTTACAATGTGCTGTCCAAAGGCATCGTTTGAGAATACAGTTTTTAACTGTGGACAATATGTCAACATGTTGTCTGGCCAGTGAATCATCTGCATTTCGACAAAGACAAAGTCATATTTTCCTGTGTTGATTGTATCATTTGTCTTTACGACCTGATATGGAACTTGGTCAAAATATTGTTCAATCATATTCTTCTTTCCAGAAATAGATGCGTAAACTTTTGCGTTTGGATATTTGGCATATACTTTTTTAAATCCACCCGAATGATCTGGTTCTGTATGTTGAACAACAATATTGTCAATTTCTCTTCCTTGAAGTACGGATTCAACTCTTTCCAATAGTTCTTCTGTGAATTCTTCTTCGACTGTATCAAAAAGTGTGACTTCATCATCTACAACTAAGTAGGCATTATATGTACACCCTTCATCAATTGGATATAAATCACCATGGAAGTGGCGGTTATTTAAGTCTCTAACCCCAACCCAGTACACGTTATCTATAATTTTTTTAGCTCTTTTCATTTTTGTTCACCTCTTCCTCTATTTTAGAATTATTTAGAGAATATGTCTATTCATTTGCATCTTTTATATTTTTTGAATAAAAATTATAAAAAGTCAACTAAAAAGTGTAAGTGTTTTCTTTTATAAAGAGTATAATAATAGTTAGGAGGAATTGTCGATATGATTATTCAAAGTAAAAGAATTTGGGTCGTAAATACATGGTTGGCAGCCCAAGTTGAAGTAGAAGAAGGAAAGATTGTAAATATCTATCCATATGGAGAAAAAGATGTAGATGAAGATTATGGAGATAAGAGAATTGTCCCAGGATTTATCGATGTACACACACATGGTGCTTATGGATTTGATACAAATGATGCGAATGAAGAAGGTCTTCGTAACTGGATGAAAAACATTGTTAAAGAAGGTGTTACAGGTATTCTTCCAACAACAATCACACAGTCTGAAGAAGTTTTGACAAATGCGGTTAAAAATGTTGCGAAAGTTGTTGAAGAAGGGTATGAAGGTGCAGAAATTTTAGGTATTCACTTTGAAGGACCTTATTTGGATCAAGTATATAAGGGAGCACAACCTGAACAGTATTGTGTAAAACCAGATCTTGAACAATTTAAACGTTACTTGGCAGCTTCTAATAATTTAATTAAAATTGTGACTATGGCTTGTGAACACGATGATAATTTTGAATTAACTAAATTCTTACGTGCAAATGGAATTGTATGTAGTCAAGGTCACTCAGGAGCTACTTTTGAACAGGCTCGTTTAGCCATTGCGAATGGTGCAAACTCAATGACTCACGTATTCAATGGTATGACTAAATTCCATCACCGTGAACCAGGATTGGTTGGTGCTGCCATGCGTTATAGAGATGTATATGGTGAAATTATTTGTGATGGAAACCATTCAACTTATGAAGCATTAAATGATTACTTTACAGCTAAAGGTCCTGATCACTGTATCATGATCACTGACTCATTGATGGTTAAGGGACTACCTGTTGGTACAAAAGTATTGTTTGGTGGAAACGAAATCGAATTATATCCAGATGGAAGTGCACACTTAACAGATACGAAAGGTCTTGCAGGATCTACATTGCATGTCAATAATGGACTTCGTATTTTAGTAGAAAAAGCAATGGTTCCTTGGCAAACAGCTATCAATGCTTGTACATTGAACCCAGCTCGTATGTTGAATGTAGATGATCGTAAAGGATCGATTCAAACTGGAAAAGATGCAGATTTAGTTGTATTAAATGATGACTATTCTGTTGAAATGACTTATACAAAGGGAACAAAAGCGTTCTAACAAGAAAAGCACATTGATAATCAATTTTTCAATGTGCTTTTATAATGTTTTTGACATGTATATTGGATTCTAATTTATCGTCTGTAATGATCATGTCAAAATCATCAATATTGGCTATTTTTGACATATACTTCTTATGAAATTTTGTATGGTCTACCATACAAATTTTTTTATTGGAAGAATCAAGAATCGCTTTTTTAACTAAAGCATCACTCATGCTGGGAATGGATACGCCATAGTCTAAGTCAAGGCCTAATACGGAGATAAAGGCTTTATCAATATAATAGTTTTGAAAGAATTGAATGGTACTTTCAGATAGAGCTGCCTGAGTTACAGGATTATAGACGCCTGGAGCCATAATGATTTTTGCCTTGGCATTTCGATCTACATATTGAAGAATTTTCCAAAAATTTGTAAAGATTGTGATTTTTTTATGGTGTATACGTTTAAAGAGCTCAAGGCAGGTTGTACCACAATCTAAATAGATAGAATCTCCATCTTGAATGAGTGTACTGGCGTAAATCGCGATCTCTTTTTTATCCGATTGTGACATACCTTCTTTGATTTCAAAGGAAGGCTCAGTTGAACTAGACTCATTGAGTGTGGCTCCTCCATAGCTCTTTGTGGCGAGTCCTTGGTTTTCTAGACTATCTAAATCTCTTCGTATGGTCATTAAGGAAACGGAGTATACTTTTGCGAGTTCACTTACTTGTACGGTTTTATCTTTTTTTAGTTTTTCATAGATTTCATATCTTCGTTGTGTTGCGTTCATATTTTTATTAAAGCACAAAAAAGAACATAAAGAAACATGTTTTTTTGTGTTCTTTTGAAATAATTTGTTTGATGTGAAAAGGTTATTGAATCAAAATTTTTCTAGTGTTAGGATACAGATGAACTTAAGGAGGATCCATCATGGAATTAATTATCGATTCATCAAATATTGAACAAATTAAAGAACTAAATGAATTATTAACAATTACGGGTGTTACGACAAACCCTACAATATTAACGAAATCAAATAGAGAAGCAATGGATGTAGTAAAAGATCTTTGTGAGGTGTTGAGCGAAGATCAATTGTTATTTATTCAAACGGTACAAACTTCTTTTGAAGGAATTATGGAAGAGGCAAAAATGATTTCTTCCATTCGTAATAAAAATATGTATGTAAAGATTCCGGTTACACATGAGGGTTTAAGAGCTATTAAAGAATGTAAAAAATTAGGAATTCACACATTGGCTACTGCCATTTATACAGCGGATCAGGCTTTTTTAGCTGCAATGAATGGGGCTGAATATTTAGCACCTTATACAAATCGTATGTGTAATTATGGAGATGGTGTTCAGGATGTGAAAGACTTGATTGAAATGTTGAGAGTGAATCATATGCCAGCTAAAGTGATTGCGGCAAGCTTTAAAAATACATATCAAGTACATGAATTGATTAAGGCTGGAATTCAAGCTGTAACTGTTCCTTGTGATGTTTTATATCAAATGATCGATCATCCAGGAACAAAGATTGCGGTGGGTGAATTTAGCGTAAATTGGCAAAGAGCTTATAATCGTAATACATTGGAAAAGTAGAGAAATCTACTTTTCTTTTTTTAAAAATAATTAGCACTTAAGTGTTGACAGTGCCAAAAATGGTGTTATACTATCATTAGCAATCATAAAGAGTGAGTGCTAAGTACAAGGAGGTGCTTATTTATGAATATCGATCAAATGTCAGAGCGTTTGCAGAAGATTTTAATGGATGCCATTAATTTGGCAAAATCCAACCAACATCCAAGTGTAGATACTGTGGATATGTTGGAAACGATTTTTAAGGATGATGTATTGGACGGTTTGTTTGAGCGTATTGGCTTGGATAAAGGTCGTGCATTGCAGATGGTTCAACAAGAATCAAATCGTATCGCAAAGAGCTCGACAAGTAATATAAATTTATCAAATGAAGTCCAAAAATCATTTGAAGATGCACAAAACTGGGCGAGTCAACATGATGAAACTTATCTTTCTGTAGCTAGCGTATTCTTAGCTTTATTGTTTAATCGTTCTTATATTTCTAAAGAATTGGTAAGAACTTTTAACTTGAATAAGGATGCTTGCTACAAGGCTGAATTAGAGCGTCGTAATGGTAAAAAATTTGATACGCCAAATTCAGAAGAGAATGTAGAAGCTTTAAAGAAATATGGTCGTGATCTAGTTCAGGATGTGCGTGATGGTAAGATTGATCCAATTATTGGACGTGATGATGAAATTCGTCGTGTTATGCAGATTTTATCTCGTAAGACAAAGAACAACCCTGTCTTGATTGGTGAGCCAGGTGTTGGTAAGACAGCTGTTGTTGAAGGGATCGCATGGCGTATTATGAAGGGTGATGTGCCTGAGTCATTAAAAGAGAAACGCTTGATTGAATTGGATATGGGATCTTTGATTGCCGGTGCTAAGTATCGTGGTGAATTTGAGGAGCGTTTAAAATCCATTTTGGATGAAGTCAAAAAATCGGATGGACAAATCATCTTGTTTATTGATGAAATTCATAACTTGGTTGGTGCAGGTAAAACCGAAGGTAGTATGGATGCGGCTAACTTATTAAAGCCAATGTTAGCTCGTGGTGAACTACATTGTATTGGTGCAACAACATTCAATGAATATCGTAAATATATTGAAAAGGATGCGGCTTTAGAGCGTCGTTTCCAAAAAGTACAAGTTGCTCAGCCAAGTGTAGAGGATACAATCAGTATTTTGCGTGGATTAAAAGATCGTTTTGAAAGCTATCATGGTGTACGTATTTTGGACGAAGCTTTAATTGCGGCGGCTACTATGTCCGATCGTTATATCACAGATCGTTTCTTACCAGATAAGGCAATTGACTTAGTGGATGAGGCTTGTGCTACGTTAAAGGTTGAAATGGAAAGTATGCCTCAAGAGTTGGATGAATTACAGCGTAAGATTTTACAACTTCAAATTGAAAAGACTTCTCTACAAAAAGAAGAAGATAAAAGGGCTATTGAGCGTCGTGAAGAAATTGAAAGTGAATTAGCTTCTTTACAATCAAAGCGTGATGAAATGCATTCTAAGTGGGAAGACGAAAAACGTGGCTTGGCTAATGAAAAAGAGGATAAACAACGTTTGGAGAAGGCTCGTTTGGATTTAGAGCAAGCGCGTAATGAAGCTCGTTATGAAGATGCTGCTAAACTTCAATATGGAACGATTCCAGAATTAGAGGCTCGTATTCAAAAAGAGCAGGCAAGTCAAAAAGAGGATGCTTTGATTCAAGAAACGGTCAATGAAGAATTGATTGCGAAAATCGTTTCTAGATGGACAGGTGTTGAAGTGACTCGTTTGGTTGCTTCTGAAAGAGATAAATTATTGAATTTGAAGGAAGAACTTGAAAAACGTGTTGTTGGTCAAAATGAAGCTCTAGAACTTGTAACAGATGCAATCTTGCGTTCTAAAGCACAGATTCAAGATGAGAATCGTCCAATTGGATCGTTCATGTTCTTAGGTCCAACTGGTGTAGGTAAAACGGAGGTTGCCAAGGCTTTGGCTGAACAGTTATTTGATGATGAAAGACATATTGTGCGTATTGATATGAGTGAATACATGGAAAAACACAGTGTGGCACGATTAATTGGTGCTCCTCCTGGATATGTAGGATATGATGAAGGTGGTCAATTGACAGAGGCAGTTCGTCGTAATCCATATAGTATTGTCTTGTTTGATGAAATCGAAAAGGCGCATCCAGATGTATTCAATGTGTTACTTCAAATTCTTGATGATGGTCGTATTACCGATTCGAAAGGTGTTACGGTAGATTTTAAGAATACAATTATTATCTTAACATCTAACTTAGGTAGCCAATATGCCTTTGAATCTGGTGATGTACATGATAAATATATGGAAGAAGTAAAGCGTCATTTTAAACCAGAATTCATTAATCGTATCGATGAAATTATAGTGTTTAACGCATTAGATGATTCAGCCTTTATTAAGATTGCCCACAAGTTTGTCGGCTTGCTACAAAAGCGATTGGCTCAACGTGACATTACATTGAATGTAAGTGATGCTGTGTATAATCAGATCGCAAAGATGGGTGTTGATCCAGTGTATGGTGCTCGTCCTATGAAGCGTTATATTCAAAGAAATCTTGAAACACAGATTGCCAAGGAAATGATTAAGACTGGTGCTATGCAAGGGGATGTAATCAATGTAGATTGTCACAATGGCGAGTATACATTTGATATTCAAGGAAGATAGTGAAATATCTTCCTTTCTTTTCTTGTTTGGAGGTATAATAGTTTCAGGAAGTGTGCGCCAGTTCGGTGCCAAATATATAACTGGTGGGAATCCAGTCTGGTAAAACCTAGCAAGTTGCCAGTACCAAGTCCTTGGAGTACCAAAGGCTAA
>NZ_DBMEXE010000050.1:0-8936 GCF_056804935.1 Holdemanella sp.
GCCGTAGATTTCTGTAGAAAAGCTTATAATGAATATCGTTTCTCCGATGTTGTTACATATTTGACAAACTTAATGACGAATGAATTATCCGCTTACTACTTAGATTACACAAAGGACATTCTTTATATTGAAAAAGAAGATGCACCAGTTCGTCGTCAAGTTCAAACTGTACTTTATAATGCCGTTGAAGTGATGACTAAATTGTGGGCTCCAATCTTGGCTCATACTTGTGAAGAAGTCAATGACTACATGCACTTTGATGCAGAAAGTATCCACTTAACGACATTCAAAGATCTAGAATTGGATTTTGATGTTGAAAAAATCAAAACGGATATGGAAGAATTATTCAAAGTTCGTAAGGATGTCTTCAAAGCACTTGAAAATGCTCGTGCTCAAGGTTTAATTGGTAAATCATTAGAAGCGCATGTCGTATTACATGTAAGTGATGCACAAAAAGAAATTATGGATCGTGTATTAAGTAATGCTGCACAATGGTTTATTGTATCTAAAGTCACATTCACAACGGATGAATTAGAACAATTTGAAGTTTGTCAGGTACAAGTAGAGAAGGCTACAGGTCATGTATGTCCTCGTTGCTGGAACTATACTGAATCTGATAATGAAGATGGATTGTGTGATCGTTGTAACCACGTATTACATGACTAATATGTAAATGAAAAGAGTAACTCTAATTGACAAGAGTTACTCTGTTTTTTATTTTATCAGTTGTGATTATTTTATAATCTTTTGTTTCTAAATCCGATGAAACATCACTATCTTTATCTACGATCCATATGGCTTGTACATCATAATCCAGTGTGGATAAATATTTCTTTCCATCTTCCACGCTCATACAGAACAATGTTGTACTTAAGGCGTCGGCCTTGCCTGAATCTTTTGTGATGACGGTTACACTTCGAACATAGTTTGCAGGATAACCGGTTTTAGGATCAATGATATGGGAATATTTTTTATTCTTATATGTAAAATATCTTTGGTAATCTCCACTTGTAACTAAACAAGTGGCTTTTTTTGTTGAATATTGAACTAGGGCATCACTTGCATCTGGACTTTGAATACCAATCTTCCAATTTGTGCCATCTTCTTTTTCGCCAAGTAAGACAACATTACCTCCCGCATTGATATATCCATTGGATAGGCCAGCTTTATTTAATGCTTCTTTGGCAAGTTGAGCGGTATATCCTTTGGCAATGGCACCAAGATCGATGGATAGTTCTGGATCTAAGTAAGATACTTCATGACCAGATATTTGAATTTTATCTAAGTCAATATGATTTAAAGCTTCTTGAATCTTGTCATCACTTGGAGGGATTTGTGTGTTTTCTCTAGCCTCATGCCATAGATTTAAAAGTGCGCCTTGGCTGATATCAAATTGTGAGTTTTCAGACTGCATCTGCATGGCTAGTTTTAAACAATCTATAAAGGTTTCATCCATTTGAATCGGATGATTATAAGCTTCATGATTCAATGTATATAGGTTATTCATATTTTTATAGGCGTGGTACTGGTCAAAGCGTTTATTGTTTTCTTTAAATGTCTTTCTTACAATCTTTGTATACTTGGCAAAATCGGCTTGTGAACACGAGCAATTGAGTGTAATGGGCGTGTCAAAGCCAACATCTGTTAATGTAACATTTAGGTTTTCTGTTGTTTCATTACCTTTATTTTGAACAAAGAATATAACGGAACTAATAAAGATGAGAAAGCATACGGATATTACCAGCCAGGATAGAATGGATTTATTTTTTTGCATAAAAGTATTATAAGATGTTTTTCGTTTAATGTAAATGTAAGTACTTACCTGAATTATGGGAAATTGTCAAAAAAATCTTGAACTTGTGAAAAAAAAGGCCTATGATTAAAAAGTGTAAATGGGAGGTAGGATTTATATGTCACTATTTTTAGGACCAATGAGACAGCATATCCCTGGTAAAAAAGAATTGACAGAAAAGTCTGAATTATTACATCTTATGCCTAAAAAGGAAGTCTATATTCCTTTGGTTGCAGGCCGTACTTTAGACTTTGATATTCTTGTTGAAGAGGGAGATACTGTATCCGTTGGAACAAAACTGGCTGAAACAAAGTCAGGTTTTTATGTGCCAATTTATTCAAGTGTTTCTGGAACTTACAAAGGAATTGCTAAGCGTATGCACAATTCTTTGCGTCCACAAAATCACATGGTGATTGAATGCGATTTTAAACAAACGAAAGTTCAATCTTTTGCGCCATTAGACTGGCAAAGTGCTACTCGTGAAGCGTGTGTTGATTTTGTAAAGAATGCAGGTATTGTTGGTTTAGGTGGAGCTGGTTTCCCAACCTATGTAAAATATATGAAACCAGATGGAGTTGATTATGTATTGATCAATGCCGTAGAATGTGAACCATATATCACAGCTGATTACCGATCTGTCATGGATGATGCCAAAGATTTAGTTACAGGTGCAAAAATCATGAAGAAAATGGCTGAAGCCAAAACGGTTTACATTTGTATCAAAGAATCTCACCCAGATTTAATTGAAAAAGTGAAATCTGTATTGACAGATGCGGCTGGTGTTGAGGTTCGTCCTGTCCCTGATGTGTATCCAATGGGTTGGGAACGTGTTTTAGTGCGTGAAGTATTACATAAAGAATATGGTGGATTACCTGCAGAAGCGGGTGCTATCATTGGAAATGCTTCAAGTGCCATCGCGATTGCGAAAGCCTTTGAAAAAGGAGAAGCCATCACACAAAAGAATCTAACAGTTAGTGGGGAATGTGTAAAAGATCCTCACAATGTATGTGTACCTGTTGGTATGCCTGTTAGTGAAATCATCGAAGCTTGTGGTGGATATACACAAGATACAGTCCGCTTGATTTCAGGTGGACCTATGATGGGTAAAACCATTGTCAATGATATGTTTGTCGTTGATCGTGCTATGAATGCATTAACTGTACTTCCAGCTGCAAATGATGATGCGATCGCATGTTTACGTTGTGGTAAATGTAGTGATCATTGTCCAAGTGGTTTACAGCCAGTAAGAATTACAGCTGCATTGAAAGCCAATGACGTTGACGAAATGTCAAAACGTGGCGTTATGAGTTGTATCGAATGTGGAATGTGTACTTATATTTGTCCATCTCATATCGATGTAACTGAAAATGTTCGTAAGGCAAAACGTATTGTTATGCTTAAGAAAAAGTAGGGAGGATTCAAATGAAATTTACTTTTCATGTAAGTCCAAGCATTAAGAATAACTTGTCAACACAACGTATCATGAAAGAATTATCTTTAAGTTTACTTGTTGTGTTTGTAGCAGCCCTTATTTACTATGCCTCTGCATGGGGAGCTAGTGCTGCTTTACATTGTGTTCTTTTATTAGCTTGTTCTTTAATTACTACATTCGTTTGCGAATCCATTTTCGCAAAGATTATGAAGAAAGATGTTAAAACTTTCTTAAAGAGCTCATTTGGATGGGTAACAGCTATCATTTTAACTTTAATGGTACCTGTGAATATGTCTTGTTATGCAGTTATTATTGCGACAGTATTCGCAATTGTACTTGCGAAATTATTATTTGGTGGTTTTGGACAAAACATCTTTAACCCTGCAGCTGTAGGACGTGCTGTGATTCTACAAGCTTTTACAGGTGTGAGTGTAGGTCTAATTTCACAAGCAACACCAACAACAGTGATTGCGAGCACTTATCATTGGTTACCAAGCAATGCAACTGTATTGGATTCATTCTTGTCTCAATATGGAGGCTTTGCAGGTCTAGCTTTAGGAACGTATCCTGGATCTATTGGTGAAACATTCTCAATCTTGATTTTGATTATTGGTGTAGTACTTGCCCTTCGTCAAATTATTGATTGGAGAGTTCCTGTTGTTTATTTAGGAACAATCTTTGTGTTAACAGCTGTTGTAGCTTTAATTACAGGAATTGATTCATACCATGGAATTCCAGCTGTTATTTGGTATCCATTATTACACTTATTAACAGGTGGTGTTATTTTTGGTGCTGTATTTATGTTGACAGATCCAGTCACAAGTCCAACAAGTGCAAGTGGTCGTGTTGTATTTGCGATGGGTGCAGCAATTTTAACAACTTTAGTTCGTTTAAAAGCGAATCTTCCAGAAGGATGTTTATATTCCATCTTATTGATGAATATGTTTACGCCTTGGATCGAATCTTGCTTCGATGGAAAACAATTGGATTTGGTAAAAAAATCAAGAATTGTTTGTGCATGTCTAGCTTTGATTGGTTTAGCTATAAGCTTCTATGCAGCAAGCTCTATTCAAAAGGTAGATACGGTTCCTGAAACTGCAGCTGTTGTTGAAACAGTGGAGGTAACGCTATGAACAAGATCGTACATTTAGGTTTATTCTTGGCGATTGTTTCAGCTGTTGCCGGTGGTGCCTTGGCATTTGCGAATCAAATGACTGCCCCTGTTATTGCTGCAAATAACGAAAAACAAGAAAAAGAATCATTATTAGCTATGTATCCAGATGCGAACGCCAATGATTTTAAATTGGTCGATGCAACATTGGATTCTAAAACGGTTCAAAAGGTTTATGAATATAAAAACGTTTATATCTTCAACATGAGTGTTAGTGGATATAAAGAAGGAACTGTATTCTTAGTTTCTATTGATAAAGATAGTAAGAAAATCGACAAATACAATGCCATCAGCAATGGCGATACAAAAGGTTTAGGATCACAAGTAACAGAAGCTCCATTTAGAAAATCTCTAGAAGGAAAAGATGCGACTGGTGAATTGGATACAATTTCTGGTGCGACTGTTTCTTCTGGGCCTGTTGTGAGTGGTATTCATGAAGCGGCAAAACTTGTCGATACATTAAAGTAAGGAGGTTATCTAGATGAATCGTTTTGAAAACTTTAAAGCGGGTTTAATTAAAGATAACCCAGTATTCTCATTATTCTTAGGAATTTGTTCAACACTAGCCATCACTACAACTGTAAACAATGCGATTGGTATGGGTGTTAGTGTTATTATCGTATTGATCATGTCCAACGTGATTATTTCATGTGTTCGTAAAATTACGCCAGATGAAATTCGTATTCCCGTTTATATTGTCATCATCGCCACATTGGTAAAAATCATTCAAATGTTGATTCAAGCCTATGCGCCAAGTTTAAATACAAGCTTAGGTGTATTCATTCCGTTGATTGTAGTTAACTGTATCATCTTGGGTCGTGCAGAAGCTTTCGCAAGTAAAAACGGCGTTTTAGATTCAGCTTTAGATGGTTTAGGAATGGGTTTAGGATATACTCTAGCAGTACTAGCGATGTCATTTATTCGTGAATTGATTTCAACAGGTGGAATTAAAGTGGTAAACCCATTTAACGAAGCGCAAGTTTGGTTAAACTTACACATTATTCCCGAAGACTTCACAGTAAGCATCTTTGGATCTAGTGTTGGAGCCTTCATTACATTTGCGGTTTTAGCCGCTGCTGTTGGTGCTTATAAACAACATGTAACAGCAAAAGAAGAAGCTGCAGCGAAGGAGGAAAAGTAAGATGGGTGAATTAATGGCACTTTTAGTAACGAGTGTTTTAGTTAACAACGTTATCTTAACTCAATTCTTAGGTATGTGCCCATTCATGGGTGTTTCTAAAAAGAAAAGCTCAGCAATCGGTATGGGTGTTGCCGTTGTCTTCGTTATCGTTGCTGCAGCACTTGTTACATATGCACTTTATTATTTAGTACTTGTACCTTTACAACTTGAATTTATGGATTTGATTACATTTATCTTGGTCATCGCTTCTTTAGTTCAATTAACAGAAATGTTCATTAAAAAGACAAGTCCTGCACTTTATAAATCATTAGGTGTTTACTTACCATTGATCACGACAAACTGTGTTGTTTTGAATGTATGTTTAGTAAATATTTCTAATAGTTATAACTTTGCACAAATGTTAGTATACTCAATCGGTACTCCATTAGGATTTGCCCTTGTATTATTCATTTTCTCTACAATTCGTGAAAGACTAGAACAAAGTGAAGTTCCAAATGCCTTCGTTGGTAATCCAATTGCCTTGATCGTAGCTGCCATCATGGCTATGGCATTCTCTTGCTTTACAGGAATTGTATAATGAAATATTTATTGGCAATATTGTTCTTTGGCGCATTAGTTGCTATCTATATTGTTTTGTATTTAATGAATAAAAAAACACCCAAACCAGAAGGGTGTGAAGATTTAAAAGCGGATTGTGATGGATGTAAGGATTATGCCTGTACAAACAATCCAGCTCACAATCAAGTGAAGGGAGAATAAATATGGTAATCGTAGCCGTAATTATGATGCTTGTACTTGGTGCAGTACTTGGCTTAGGTCTAGGTGTTGCCGACAAATATTTAAAAGTAGAAGCAGATGTACGTGTAGAAAAAGTAACATCATTACTACCTGGATATAACTGTGGTGGTTGTGGATTCCCTGGATGTAGTGGTATGGCTGAAGCCTTGGTATCAGGTGATATGGATCATATCGCATGTAAACCTTGTAAAGCAGACAAGCGTCAAGAAATCGTTGATTACTTGAAAAACACACCAGGTCCTGATGGTTCTACAGTCGAAGTAAAAGGATAAAAGAAAGAGATGGAATTTTCCATCTCTTTTACTTTATTTGATGATTTTTAATGATTTCTAATAAATAATTTTCATCCGGGTCAATATAAATGGTCTTATTGGATTTCATTGTCACAAAACCAATCTTAGATCCAGGTACTTTTTTAATTTGTGAGATCAAACAATAATCTACGGGTACAGAACTTGAATCTTTGCCTTTGGAGTAATACGCGGCTAACATTGCACATAATCGAATTTGTGGTTCGGTAAAGTCTTCACTCTTTAATAGTACGTGAGAACCATGATAGTCTTTCACATGGAACCATAAATCGTTCTTTCTAGAGACTTGGTGTGTTACATAGTTATTTTGTATGTTATTCTTACCTACATAGATTTCGCAATCATCAAATTCTAAATGAAGGACATTTGGCTTATTGTTCTTCTTTTTACGTTTATTGTCCTTTTTAGGCATCAATACACGTTGTTTAACAAGTTCCTCTCGTATTTCTCCAGCATCAAAAACACTGCAGTGTTGAAGCTGTTCTTCGAGTTGTGTATAGTATTCAATATCTTGTTTACATTGTTCAATTTGTTCTTCTAAGATCACTAGACTACGCTTCATCTTATGATATTTCTGATAGTATTTATTCGCATTTGTTTTTAGATCGTAACGCATATCAATTGGAATTGTTACATCTTCATTGGTTTCAAAAGAAGGTAATACGATTGTCTTTTCTTTTTGAATCTGGTACATATACGCAAAGATCAAATCACCATATTCTTGATATTTATGATAGTCTTTTCCATCTTCTAAGGCATGTTCTAGCTTTGGAAGTTTTTTTGTTTGTTTTAATTTTTCCTTTTCTACAGTACGAATAATATCGCCATATTGTTCTTTGATCCGCTTTTTTTGTTCATCTTCTTCATATATATGATTTAATCCTTCCATAATCGTATAGGTCTTTGGTTGTTCATTTAAATGTTTGAGTTCAATACAATGAAAGTCTTTTTTATAGATATAGAGTATATTTGAATTCACAACTTCATTTAATATATCGATGTATTTTTCGTTGTTTTTTATGCGATACATAAATTCATTGGATAGTAATGGCGAAAAGCCATAAATCTGTTTAACAAGACTTTGATCTAAATCGATATCTTGGATTTCAAATGGATTTTTCTTCTCCGGTTGAGTAGGAGCTACATACTTTGCGCCAGGATGAATGAATCGTTTGGCATTTTCATATACAGGAATACGTTTTAATGCATCTACAATTACGCCATCTTTGACTAAAATCATATTGGCGTATTTTCCCATGAGTTCGATATTTAGATCGTATTTCACAAGGTCTTGAAATTCATTTCGGCAAGATAAGTGTAAACATAAAATACGATCATATCCTACTTGTTCAAAAGATTCGACAATGGCTTGTGAACAGAGCTTTCTTAAGACCATCACAAAGTTGGATGGTTCTGGTTGAATGCCAGGAATAAAGTTTGCGATATATACACGGTTTGTGTTGGAATGTACATTAATGACAAGCTTTTGGTTTCCTTCATTTCGTGTGTGTAGATGAATCAATATTTCTTCATCGCTGATATTTTGTATTTTACCAATTTTACATGGGGTATATGCGTTTAATTTTTCTTGAATATTGTATAAAAATAATCCGTCAATAGCCATAGTGGACCTCCTTAGTCTGATAAGAATTATAACATAGTTAAATTAAATTTGACACACATGGTTTGGACTTGTAAAATGGATGAAAAGAGGGAGAGCAAGATTGTCATGCAAAGAGGTCTATTAATCATTTTGAGCGGTCCTAGTGGTGTTGGAAAAGGGACAATTCGAAAATATTTTGAAACAGATGAACGTCTAAATTTGGCGTATTCCACATCAATGACAACACGTAAACCACGTGCTGGAGAAGTGGATGGAAGAGATTATTTCTTCTCAACACGTGAAGATTTTGAAAAAGCCATTCAAGAAGGTGGGCTTTTAGAGTGGGCTGAGTTTGTCGGAAACTATTATGGAACACCTTTAAAGGAAGTCAATCGTTTGCGCGATGAAGGAAAGAATGTCTTATTGGAAATTGAAGTGCAGGGAGCGATTCAAGTACAGGAAAAGTGTCCAGATGCGATTTCTATCTTTATTATTCCACCTTCAATGGAGGAATTGGAAAGACGTATTCGTGGTCGTAGTACAGAGCCTGAAGAAATCATTCAACAGCGTCTTGCCAAGGCAAGCAATGAAATGAAGATGGTATCACAATACAAATATATTGTATGTAATGATGATCCAAAGCTTGCAGCTGAGCTAATCAAGACGATTATTCTTCGTCATGTTGAGC
>NZ_DBMEXE010000051.1:0-8788 GCF_056804935.1 Holdemanella sp.
TACAATGCCCAAGGACTAGATACTGGCCTCTTTGCTCCAAGAGTTACCAGGTTAGGAGTTTCACCTAACTAAATCAACTGCACCGAACTGGCGCACCATACAATTAGCCTCCTTTTCTTGTACAATAACACAAAACTCAAAAAAAAGATGAATACATTGTCTTGAATTTGTATAAAAGCGTATAATACATACAGGAGGAGTTTTAAAATATGCAACCATTTGATAAAGAATATGTCTGTGACATCGCCAAACAAATTTTGAATATTGATTCACCAACAGGCTACACAAAAAGAGCCATCGATTTCATGGACGAAGAAGCTAAAAAATTAGGCTATACAACAGGACGTAACCAAAAAGGAAATTTATTGATCTATGTAGACGGAAAAGATTCTGAACACACATTAGGATTGAGCGCTCACCTAGATACATTAGGACTTATGGTTCGTTCCATCAAAGACAATGGAAAACTTGCCATTACTAAAGTCGGAGGCCCATGCTTACCAACATTAGACGGAGAATATTGTAAGATCTATACTCGTGATGGAAAGGTATATACAGGAACGATTCTTTCTTGTTCACCAAGCGTACACGTATATCCAGATGCTTCTACATTAGAAAGAAAAGAAGACACAATGGAAGTTCGTATCGACGAAGTTGTACACTCAAAAGCAGATGTTGAAAAATTAGGTATCTGCAACGGAGACTTCATTTGTATTGATACAAAAACACAAATCACAGAAAGTGGATTCATTAAATCTAGATTCTTAGACGATAAGATTTCAGCTACAGCTTTAATGGGCGTACTAAAATACTTAAAAGACAACAACATTACACCTCAAAGAGACTTAGTCATTATGTTCAGTACATATGAAGAAGTTGGTCATGGAGCAAGTTGTCTTCCAGAAGAAGTTGAAGAATTATTAGCCGTAGACATGGGATGTATCGGTACAGATCTTGCTTGTACTGAACAAGACGTTTCAATCTGCGCTAAAGATTCAAGCGGACCATACGACTACGAAATGATTACTCGTCTAGTTGAACTATCAAAAGAAAACAAGCTTAATTATGCCGTTGATATCTACCCACAATATGGATCTGATGTCAGTGCCGCATTACGCGGTGGTAACGACATCAAAGGAGCCTTGATCGGCCCTGGTGTTCATGCTAGCCACGGAATGGAAAGAACACACTATGATGGTGTAGAAAGCACAATGAAGCTTGTTGTTAGCTATATCACAAAATATTAAAATCCTTTAAAGCAGCTACAATACCCTGTTCCACATTGGACTTGGTCACATGAGCTGCTTTTTCTTTTACATAATCCATAGCCTGGCCCATCGCAAAACTATGAGTTACAACACCAAACATACTCACATCATTTTCGCCATCACCAAATGTGAAGACTTTATCCTTATCCCAACCAAACATATCCATCATACGAACTAAAGTAGCTCCCTTACTATATCCTTTAGGCAATACTTCAAGTTCTCTAGGACAAGTACGGAACACTTCATATTGATCTTTAAATTCATTTTGAATATCCAAAGCCAATTGGGTAGTTACCTCTTCATCCTCAATTGTCTGAATCTTATTTACTGGATATTTAATTTCACTAAGATCCTTAATATACGTAATCTTAGGATAACCATCACGCATATCTGCAAGCCAAGACCAAGGGCCACCCGTCCAAGGAAAATCTTCAGGATATTCTTGTGCATTTCTTAATGCCTTTTTCTTTTCCATTATATGATCTGGAATATAATCAAATAATCCATCATTAAATACAGCCATTGTCTCACAATTTTTATGCATCAAATACGCAAAAACAGGCTCAACATCTTCCTTATACATCTGTTTTAAAACATGACGCTCATCCTTTTGAACATCATAATATGCAATACCATCTACCTCTAACAAATATCCACCATATACATCCATCTCTAATTCTTTAGCATATGAAAGTAATCTTGTATAACTTCTACCACTCGCAAGGACAAGTTTTGTCCCCTGCTTTTGACAAGCAATCAATGCTGCCTTCGTTTCTGGTAAAATTTTATTATTTGGATCCAATAAAGTTCCATCCATATCCATTACAATCGCATCTAACATAGTCCATCCCTCCATATAGAAAATAATATATCACAATTTTAAAAAAAGTACTTGCATAACACAACATCTTTTGGTATTA
Source organism: Holdemanella sp. (assembly GCF_056804935.1). Taxonomy (NCBI): domain Bacteria; kingdom Bacillati; phylum Bacillota; class Erysipelotrichia; order Erysipelotrichales; family Erysipelotrichaceae; genus Holdemanella; species Holdemanella sp. The sequence continues at coordinate 2,189 of NZ_DBMEXE010000051.1, forward strand.
TATACAGGCAGTCAAGTGAAAAGCAAATGCCTGAATAGCTCAGTCGGTAGAGCATCCGGCTGTTAACCGGCAGGTCACAAGTTCGAGTCTTGTTTCAGGCGCCACTTGATTAGTAAACCAGCTTAGCTGGTTTTTTTTATTTCTGAATTGAAATTTGTTTAAAAAAATAAAAAAAGTACTTGCATAACTCTAATTCTTTTGGTATTATATTTAGGCAATCAAGTGAAAAACAAATGCCTGAATAGCTCAGTCGGTAGAGCATCCGGCTGTTAACCGGCAGGTCACAAGTTCGAGTCTTGTTTCAGGCGCCACTTGATTATTAAACCAGCCTAGCTGGTTTTTTTATTTTATGGGAGCTAATTATGACAGAATCCGAATGGTTTGAACAACTTTTTAATCGCTTATCCCACTCCAAATTTAGGAGCAGTTTTCATCTGAAACAAAAAGATAAGCAGTATATACAAACTAAAGGAATGGACACCATTGAAAAACATGCCATAGATTTTGTTGAAAAAAGATTAGCTCCAGCCTATATCCCCAACGACGGTAAACAAACACCTTTCAAAGGACACCCTGTATTCATTGCCCAACATGCTACTGGCTGTTGTTGTAGACAATGTTTATATAAATGGCATAAGATCAAACCCAATCAGCCTCTAGGCCCCAAACAAAAAGCATATATTGTTAAAGTATTAATGACGTGGATTCATAAAGAAGTCGATTAAGAAATTGACTTCTTTTTTTTCTTGACTATACTATTCATGGAATTAAATATCGAATATATATTTATACTATGTGTATTATATATAAATGATATAGGAGATGATCTTATGAAAAACCATATGGAAATTCCGTGGCACGAATATACAAACAAAGATTCAAAAGTTAAGATTGAAAATGCAAGTCTTACAGAAAAATCCTCCGTTATAGGAAGAATTGGATTGATGCTTCTAGCCTGTGGTACAGGTGCTTGGAGAGTTAGAAGTTCTATGAACACCATTGCTAGTGAATTAAATATCACATGTATTGCCGACATTGGACTTACAAATATTTCCTACACATGCATTGATGGAATCAAATCTCACGCCCAATCCTTGTCTTTACATAATACAAGTGTCAATACATCCAAGCTTGCTCGTATGGAAGACTTTGTCTATCACTTTAAAGACGAATGTAAAACATGCACATGCAACGAAATACATGATCAACTTGATCAAATTGAAAATATTCACTCTAGTTACTCCCCCATTATTCTAGGACTTGCGGCTGCTCTTGCCTGTAGCTGTTTTACCTTTCTACTTGGAGGAGGCCCCATTGAAATGCTTTGTGCCTTTGTAGGGGCGGGACTTGGCAATACACTTCGAATGAAACTGATCAAACATAACTACACCCTATTCTTAAATGTTGCAGCCAGTGTTTCCTTAGCTTGTCTTGCATATGCCTTATTATTTAATTTTTTAGAAACCTATTTTGGCATATCCACACAACACGAAGCCGGATACATCTGTTCTATGCTTTTCATAATTCCAGGCTTTCCTTTCATTACAAGCGGTATTGACTTAGCTAAATTAGATCTTCGTTCTGGTATTGAAAGACTTGCCTATGCCATTATCATTATTCTAGCTGCCACACTTACTGCATGGATCTGTGCTTTAGTCTTGCATCTTCAACCCGTTGATTTTGTAAAATTACACATTTCAACATCAACTAAGTTACTTTTAAGACTATTAACCAGTTTTGGAGGCGTCTTTGGATTCTCCATTATGTTTAACAGTTCAAAAAAAATAGCCGCTAGTGCCGGATGCATTGGAGCCATCGCAAACACATTACGACTAACACTTGTCGATTTATCTTTACCCGCTGCAGCCGCAGCCTTTATTGGCGCACTAACTGCCGGACTACTTGCCTCTATGATCAAAGGAAATACAGGATATCCTAGAATTGCGATAACCGTACCATCCATTGTGATTATGGTTCCAGGCTTATACATGTATCGAGCTATCTATAATCTCGAACTTGCATCTACCATGTCTATTGGAGCTAACTGGTTCATTCAATCTTTATTGATCGTTTTGGCCCTTCCAATGGGACTTATATTTGCCCGTATCTTAACCGATCCCTCATTTCGTTATTGTACTTAAAAATGCTGAACTTAATCGTCCAGCATTTTTTGTATACATTCATATAAGATACTATTTGAAACTTCAATATTCTTTTCTAAATTATGTTCGAAATGTGTAAATGGCAAGAATACACCAACACAATACTTTCCTTTAAAATCACCACAATAGAAGAATGCATTATACAACAAATCTTCAAGCTTCATCATAGAATCCCATAAGCCAGAATAAATTTGTGCATCACTTAACTTTTCATGAACCTCTTCCGGCATTTCTTGGACAACTAAGATACCTAAATGCGATTCATTTTGAATAGTTCGAATGGACATGTCCTCTTTAAAGCTATGCTGCTCTAAAAACCCATACGCTAAGTATCGATTTTTTTCTACAAGCTTTTTAAACATATGCTTCTTTGATTCAGGAATATGAATATCACTTTCTATAATATTTCCATCCTCATCACTTAAAAGAATCGGATTCTCTTTTCCCTTATCGTTAAATCGCAATGGAATCAAAAATGCATTTCTTAATAAATCAAACATACTATTGCCGCATACAGCCATTAAAAATGCCGACAGATCTTTATTTTTGTATGCAGTAAATAGTGCATTGGTAAATACTTGTTTATCCACAAGTACCCTTTCTTCTTCTACGCTTGAATCCTCATCACAGGCAACACCTTCATAAAAGGCATCCATCAATCGTTTACAAGCTCTAGGATCCTTGGCAATTTTATCAAACAAAGCCTCTGCTTTTTCTTCCCTAGGAAAAATTGTTGGCATGATTCTCACTTCTTTTCTAATCCTTTCGACAAACAGATACAAGAAGTCTTCCTTTAACACACTTTTTGTATCTGTTTTGATGGCTTGCCTACTCAGACTAAAAGTATTATACTAACTCCAAGAAAATATGTGAAATGTATATTTTAAATATACATTATACAAAAATTATATGGAGGTTATACAATGACACTAGACTATTACCGCATCTTTTACTATGTAGCTAAATATAAAAGCTTTTCAAAGGCCGCTCAAATCCTACATAACAACCAACCCAACATCTCAAGAACCATGAACAACATAGAAAGTGAATTTGGATGTAAGCTTTTAGTACGCTCTCATTCCGGTATTACTCTAACACCCGAAGGTGAACAACTCTATGAACATGTTGCGATAGCCATTGAACAACTTTACCAAGGAGAAAGTGAAATCCTTTCAAATAAAACCTTAGAACATGGACATATATCAATTGGTGTAAGTGAAACGGCTCTAAATATCTTTTTATTATCCAAACTTGAACAATTCCACAAAGCCTATCCACAAGTCAAAATCAAATTATCCAACCATTCCTCTATTCAAGCTGTTGATGCCTTAGAAAAAGGAATTGTCGATATTGCGATTGTCACAAGTCCGATCAATATCAAAAAGCCATTACGTGCAACTTCACTCTACTGCTTTGAAGAAGTCTTGATTGGCGGAAAAGAATACGAAAGCTTAAGCAACCAGATTCTAGACATTCAACAAATCTCGTATTATCCATTTATCACCTTAGGCAAAAATACAAGTACATATACCTATTATTCAAACTTATTTTTAATTCACCAAATCCCTTTTCATACCGATTTAGAAGTGGCTACTGCCGATCAAATACTTCCATTAGTCAAACATAACCTTGGCATTGGATTCTATCCTAAAGAATTAATTTCTAAGGATTCTGATATTTTTGAAATTCAAACAAATATAAAAAATCCTGAACGAGATATTCTTCTTGTCCAGGATGCAAGTCGTGCAACCAATATTGCCACACAAAAATTTATTGATACGCTTTCTTTATAATTCAAAATTTACCAAATATGCATTACATGCTGCATCACTAAACTTACAATTGTGATACCACACCAACATGTTGCACCAACCGCAATTGGCTTTCCACCCGTTTTGATCAACTGAATTACATTGCTGTTAAGTCCAATGGCCGCCATAGCCATAATGATCAAAAACTTCGATAATTCTTTAAGTGGTGCAAATACACTAGAGTCTACTCCAACATTTACACAAACTGTTGTAAAAATAGCTGCCAAAATAAAATAAAGTATAAACATTGGAAAGGCACGTTTCAAACTAAAGTTTGATGCTTGTCTTTCTTTTTTAGCACGAATAAAAGATAGTCCAAGTGTAATTGGAATAATCGCAAGTGTACGAGTTAATTTTACTGTTACCGCCTTATTTAATGTGGCACTACCTAAATTCCACATACTATCCCAAGTTGAAGCCGCTGCCGTTACACTTGATGTATCATTAATGGCTGTTCCTGCAAAAATACCAAACGCATCCCCATGCATGGTATCAAAACCCAACGCCTTTCCTAGAATAGGAAAGAAAATAGCTGCAAGTACATTAAAGAAAAAGATAACTGCGATAGATTGGGCAATCTCATCATCATCCGCATCAATAACAGGGGCTGTTGCCGCAATGGCAGAACCACCACATATAGATGAACCAACACCGACAAGAACCGATGTATTTGAAGGCACTTTTAAAACCTTTTTCATAACCCACGCAAGTACTAAAGATGTAGTAATTGTACAAACAATGATTGGTAAAGACTGTTTCCCTGTTTCAAATATAACACCTAGATTCATTCCAAATCCAAGCAATACAACCGCTGTTTGTAAAATCACTTTAGAAGTCCATTTAATCCCTGCTTCGGCAGATTTTTTATCATTCCAAAACATCGCAATAATCATACCTGCAAGAATCGCAATGACAGCACCACCAACAACCGGAAACATTTTTCCTATGATCCATGATGGAATCGCAATCAATAGACAAATTAAAATGCCTTTTCCATATTTATTAATAAAATTCATTCAATAATTCCCTCCATGAAGAGAATTGTAGCACTATACATCAATAAGGTAAAATTATATAATTCTATCGAATAATAATATTTTCTTATCATTAGAGGTACATATGCTAGATTATCGAACTGAAACATTTCTTACTGTATGCAAAACATTAAATTTTACAACGGCTGCCAAACAATTAAATATCACACAACCTGCTGTATCGCAACACATTCATTTTTTAGAAAAACAATACAATACAATCCTATTCAATTATAAGAATAAAGAATTAAGTCTAACTCCATCTGGTCAAATACTATATAAACATTTATTAACAATGAAAAATAATGAACAAGCTTTAATGAATGAAATCAACAATATTACATCCAACATTGAAACTCTCTCCATTGGAGTAACTATGACCATCGGTGAATATGCGATTGTAGATAAATTGGCAAACTTTATTCAAAATCATCCTGAAATCAATATCCACCTTCACTATGGCAACACATCTAATCTGCTCGAATTACTTGACCATGGACAAATCAGTATGGCTATTGTCGAAGGAAATTATCCAAAAGAAAATTATTCTCATATAAAATATAGCACAGAAGACTATATTGCCGTCTGTGCTACATCCCATCAATTTAATAAAGAACCCCATACTATTCATGATCTAATATCTGAACATCTTTTGGTTCGTGAAAAAGGCTCTGGAACAAGAAATATTCTTGAACAAAGTCTAATTGCCCACGGATTACACATTTCAAATTTTATACATTATACGCAAGTAGAAAATATGCATACCATCATGAATCTGTTGAAAAAAGATTGTGGAATCTCTTTTCTATATAAGATAGCTGTAGAAAAAGAATTAAAATCAAAAGAACTCAAAGAAATTACTTTAGATGATTTTAAGTTACAACACGACTTTGACATCATCTGGGAAAAAGAAAGTATCCATGCCGATAAATATCTATCAATCAGTGAAGAATTTATTTAATTGTCGATTCGCAAGTACTACACGACCTTCTTTTATAGGACAAAAACCATTCTTAATCCAAAAGTGTTCAGCTTGAAGATTTCCATTTATCCAACCTAAGCGAACTTCCTTATATTTAAGTGTTGTTAAATAATCAATAAGTTCATTGACTATTGCACTTCCAACCCCATTCTTTTGTACACTAATATCTATCATTAAGAATCCAATGAATACAATATCCTTTTTTGGATATCCATCAATTAAATCTAAGACTGCAATTAACTTCTCATTCTTAAAATATCCTACATAATACTTATCCTTAAAATCAACATTGTCTGGAAGAGCCACCATATCCGATTCAATACTCTTTCTTGTCACATAAGGAGGTCGATATTGATAATATAAGTGATTTTTACTACAAAGACCATATATTTGATCAATATCATTCTTTTGTAGTTTTCTAACATAATATTTCTTGGAAAATAGTAACTCATCCATAATTTATTTCTTCCTTTTTTGATTTGGAAGCTCGTCATACATCACTTGAAACAAACCTTCCAAAAATTTCCGGTCATCCACTTCTTCTACCAACAACATTTCTTTGGCTCCATCATATGGTAATTCATATTGTACTTTTGACATATAATGAATTG
>NZ_DBMEXE010000052.1:0-288 GCF_056804935.1 Holdemanella sp.
GGTCCTTTTTTATTAAGCTGAAACTTCTTTACCCGTTACAGCTCCTTTTTTTTGTAAACTTATTTCTATGGCACAATATTTGCTTGTATATAAGTGAATGACGTAATACAGAAAGGAGAAAGATGAATGAGTAGAGTAATATTTGCCTCACATGGTGGATTATCTAAAGGAATGAAAGATTCAGTTTCTATGATCGTTGGAGATTTAGCTAAGGATGTAGAAACATATAGCTTGCTTCCTGGACAAAATCCTGAAGATTTTTATCAAGAAGTTTTGAAAGAAGCAAAA
>NZ_DBMEXE010000052.1:298-7794 GCF_056804935.1 Holdemanella sp.
TCAAAGGTGGAAGTGTTCACACAGCTTTATCTAAACTTGCAGTATTGGATAATGTAATGGTTTTTTCAGGAATGAACATGGGATTGGCATTAGATGTAGTAATGAAAAGCTTGGGCCAAAATCTTGAATTAGCAGATGCGAACGATTTGATTGAAGCAGCTAAAGAGGGAATGACAGTTATGAATGGTATGACAAGCGAAGATGATGAAGATTTCTAATAGGAGGAGAAAAAAATGATCAAATTATTAAGAGTGGATCACAGATTGTTACATGGTCAAGTTGCTTTTTCTTGGAAAAATGCAGTTGAAGCAGATTGTATCTTAATTGCGTGCGATGCAGTTATGAAAGATGATTTAAGAAAAACATCAATTAAGTTGGCAAAACCAAGTGGTGTTAAATTAGTTATTAAAAATATGGATGATGCAGTAAATGCGATCAACAGTGGTGTTACAGACAAATACAAATTATTGACTGTAGTTGAATCTATTAAGGATGCTGAAAGATTGTGTAAAGAGTGCAACATCAATAAATTAAATCTTGGTGGTACTAAGGCTACTGCTGAAACTCGTAATATTTCAAAGGCAATGAATATTACTCCAGCAGAAGAAACAATTTTAAAAGGATTATGTGAATCAGGCGTGGATGTAACAATTCAGATGGTTCCAGAAGATAGTCCAGTAAACGTAGAGAAAGTATTATAGGAGGAGAAATATGTTATTACAAGCAATTTTACTTGGCTTGGTAGCAATGCTTGGAAATGCTGAATATTTGTTCGGTACAAGCTTGTTGTCAAGACCATTGGTTATGGGAGCTTTAACAGGCGTTGTACTTGGTGATATCCCAACAGGTGTTACATTAGGTGCAACTTTAGAGTTGGCATTTATGGGAGCTTTCTCAATCGGAGCTAGTATTCCACCTGAAATGATTTCAGGAACCGTATTAGGAACAGCTTTCACAATTACTACAGGAGCTGGACCAGAAACTGCATTAACTGTTGGTTTACCAGTTGCTTCATTGGTTTTAATCGCAAAGAACGTTGGAATGGTTTTCATTTTACCTCCATTTGTTCACAAAGCAGATACATATGCAGCTGAAGGAAACATGGCAGGCGTTGCTAGAATGCACTTCTTAGGTGGATTCTTCGGTGTTAACTTGATTATTGGTGTTATCGTAGCATGTGGTTACTATGCAGGTGGACCTGCTGTACAGGCTTTATTAAATGTAATTCCTGAATGGATTTCAAATGGTTTACAAATCACAATGGGCTTATTACCTGCAATTGGATTTGGCTTATTGTTGATGATGATTATGGACAAAGAAGTTGCATGTTTCTTCTTCTTAGGATTCGCATTAAGCGTATACTTAGGAATTCCAGTAACTGCAATCGCAATTTTTGGAGCTATCATCGCTATCGTATTAACTCAATTACGTAGCAATTCAGCTCAAACAGCTACAGAAGGAGGATTAGACGAAGATGACGACTTCTAATAAATTAACAAAAAAAGAATTAAATCAAGTATTCTGGCGTTCATTCGGAATGGAATGGGACTGGAACTATGAAAGACAGATGAACATGGCATACTGCTACTGTATGTTACCAGTAATCAAAAAATTGTATTCAAATAAAGAAGACCAAATTGCAGCTATGCAACGTCACTTGGAATTCTTCAATACGACTCCTCAATTGTCAACATTGATTCTTGGTATCAGTGCTGCTATGGAAGAAAGTAACGCAAATGATCCTAACTTCGATACAGAAAGTATCAATAGTGTTAAGGTTTCATTGATGGGGCCTTTAGCTGGTATTGGTGATTCATTCATCTGGGGAACATTACGTATCATCGCTACTGGTGTTGGTCTATCATTAGCAAACCAAGGAAATATCTTAGGACCTATCTTATTCTTATTGATCTTCAATATTCCTGCTCAAGGATTACGTTATTACTTAATGAATGCTGGTTATAAATTAGGTAGTGGATTCTTGGCTAAGATCCAGGAAAATGGATTGATGTCAAAACTTACTTATGCAGCAAGCGTTTTAGGATTGATGGTTGTTGGTGGTATGACTGCTGAAAACGTTTCAATCAAATTCCCATTGGCATTTGGTTCTGGTGATGAAGCAACTACATTAAATGATGTATTCAATAATATCATGCCTGGTTTAATGCCATTATTATTCACATTATTGGTTTACTACTTATTGAAAAAGAAAAATATTAAGACAACTACATTGTTGTTATTGTGTGTCGCAATCGGATTGATTGGCTCATTCTTTGGTATCTTAGGTTGTTAATAAATTTAAATAAATAAATGGAGGAAAAGAAAATGATTAAATTTAATGAACAAGAAAAAATCGATAGCGTAAATGGAGCATTGGCTCTACGCCCTCAAATCAACGAAATCGTTGATGAAATCTGCGAACGTGGATATTCAAACATTTGCTGGTTAGGTGTTGGTGGTACTTGGGCAAGTGCTATGCAGGCTACAGTACACATGAAAGAGATGAGTGCTATTGAAACTTGGGCAGAAAATGCTGCTGAATACTTAACTACAGGAAACAAACGTATTACTAAAGATACAGTTGTTATTATCTCTTCTGTAACTGGAAACACTAAAGAAGTTGTTGATGCTATCAAAAAAATCAAAGCAGAAGTTGGCGCTACAGTTATCTCATTTGTTGATGCTAAAGAAGCTATCTTATTAGACTTAGCAGACTACAAGATCTCTTATCCAGTTAACGAACAATTAAAGTTCTTCATGGTTGCTGACCGCTTCATGTTCAACAATGGTGAATTCGAAGACTACGAAGATATGTATGCAGAATTTGACAAATACTTGGCTCAAGCTTTAGTAGAAGTTGAAAAGAAAGCTGAACCATTTGCTGTTGAATTTGCTAAAAAACACTGGAATGACGAAATGCACTACTTTGTAGGTGCTGGAAATCAATGGGGAGCTACTTACTCATACGCAATGTGCTATTGGGAAGAACAATTATGGTTAAAGACTAAATCAATCTCATCTAATGAATTTTTCCATGGTATGTTTGAAATCGTAACTAAAGAAACTCCAGTTACAATCTATATCGGTGAAGATGCTCAACGTCCATTGTCTGAGCGTGTAGCTAACTTTATTCCAAGAATTTGTGAAAACTACACAATTATTGACTCTAAAGATTACGAATTAAAGGGAATTAGTGAAAAATATCGTAAACACTTATCTCACCACGTAATGCACGCTGTAAACAACAGAATTGACGTTCACATGGAAATCGAAACTCGTCACCCAATGGAAATCCGTCGTTATTACAGAAGATTAGAATACTAAAATATAAAGGTGGAACCATTCCACCTTTTATATGTTGTTTAGGGAGGTACATATGGAAAAATTAACAATGCTTGATTATGTGAAAGAAACACCGGGCGTATTAAGAACAAATATTGAACAATACACTGCATTGGTTGAACCATTGATGAAGGAAATGCAACAAAAAGAAATCAAACGTATTTTGCTTGTGGCTTCTGGATCAAGTCATAATGCATGTTATTGTGCTCGAAGTTTTGTGGAAAAAGTGAGTGGTTTAGAAGTTAGAATCATTACTCCATATACATTTACGTATTATGAAAATGATATTAAAGAAACAGACTTAGTTTTGGTAGTTACACAGAGTGGTTTAAGTACAAATGCAATTGAAGCATTAAAAATCATTAAGAAAAAACAATGTAGAGCGATTTGTTTAACAGGAAATAAAAATAGTGATGTAAAAGATGTTGCGGATGTTGTGATTGAGTATGGTGTTGGCGAAGAATTAGTTGGCTATGTCACAAAGGGTGTTTCCTCACTTGCGCTATTCTTAGATTTATTCGCAATTGCGTATTCTGGTAAGACTGAATATTTAGAAGAGTTAAAAAAAGCTGTCCATTTAAATGAAGAAATGATTGGTAAGGCTACAAGCTTTATTCAGTTACACTATAAAGAATTTTCATCTATGTCTTGGGTTTACAGTTGTGGAGCGGGAGCCAATTATGGAACAGCGCTTGAAAGTGCATTAAAAATGGGGGAAACCATTCACATTCCAAGTTGCTGCTACGAAATTGAAGAATATATTCATGGTCCGAATTTACAATTAACGCCACAATACAATGTGATTTTCTTTGATGGAAACGATGTGGCAAGTCATCGTGTGGAACAAGTATATAAGGCTACACGCAAAGTAAGTGAGCGTGCCTATTTGATTTCAAATAATCCTGGATTAGCGGATGATGATCATGTTTTAAGCTTGAGTGGTACTGTATCAAGTGAACTTTCACCAATTGTTTATTTACCATTTGTACAACTATTAAGCTTTATTATTTCAAACGACTTACATTCTATTTATCAACATCCTTTATTAAAGGAATTTAAGGCTATCGCAGCCGCAAAAACGGAGAATTTTGTAAATTATGACGGCGATGATTAATACAGTAATTTTTGATATGGACGGGTTGATGTTTGATACAGAAACACTTTATATTGATGTATTTGAAGATGTTTGTAAAAAACATGGTCACGCTTTTCCAAGAGAATATTTTTTAGGGATGTTAGGCACAAGTCATTTCGATTATTCAATTTACCATAAGGACTATCCATGGTTAGAGGATATGTTGAAAATTGCCGATGATGAATTTGTTTCTTATTACGAGAAACGCTTTGCGATTCCAGGCTCTGCCAATAAATATGGCTTGAAAGAATTGCATGATTATTTAAAATCGAATAATTATAATATTTGCATTGCGTCAAGCTCAAGTGTTCCGCACATTAAGCGTTTAGTGAATAATTGCGGATTTGATTTTCAAGCAGATTTGATGCTTTCATCACAAGATGAATATGCGTCAAAGCCAGCTCCCGATTTATTTTTGGCATGTGCAAAAAAGATGGGAGTAAAGCCTGAAAATTGTATCGTACTTGAGGATAGTAAGAATGGAATTCGTGCGGCGTATAATGCAAATATGCGAAGAGTTTGGATTCCAGATCAAGTCCCATTTAATGAAGAAGACATGAAATATGTTGATCTTCAGTGTAAGAATTTAAAAGAAGTAATCGATATATTAGAAGCAATGTAACGTTGCTTCTTTTTCGTGCTATACTAATGTTGTTTTTTTTGAGGGAGGATATGTATGTCAGAGTTAGTCATATTTGATGTAGACGGGTTAATGATTGATACAGAAAGCGTATGGAAGAATGCGTTTGACAAGGCAGGAGATAAATATGGTATTTCAAATTTAGGAGACACTTTATTTCCTTCATTAATTGGCAAAAGACTGGAAGATGAGCAAGTGTTGTTGGATCGTCTTTTACCAAGTGATATCCAAGATAAATTATTGAATGAGTGGAGACAAATCGGACTTAGTTCACTGGCCAATAAAGTACCAGTTAAACCAGGCCTATATGAAATGTTGGATTTTTTAGAACAACATCATATCAAAATGGCTGTCGCAACAACGACAAGAAGAGATTTAACCGAACAAAGACTTAAAAAGATTAGGGTATATGATCGTTTTGACTATGTTCTTTGTGGGGATGAAGTCACAAAGCGTAAGCCAGATCCAGAAATTTATTTGAGTGTTTTAAAGAAAATGAACACAAAAGCAGAAAATACGATTGTATTAGAAGATTCGAGTGTGGGTGTTGAAGCAGCTTATAGAGCAGGTATTGATTGTATTCAAGTGCCAGATCTGATTGCTCCAACAGAAGTGCAAAAGAAGCAGACGGTTTATACTGCGAAAGATTTGATCGAAGCTAAAGATTATATTAAAGAGTATAGAGTATAAAATGCGACAAAATGATTTTGAAAATACTCCTATGTTAAAACTAGTCATGTCTCTAGCTATACCGAGTATGATTGCTCAACTTGTTAATATTTTATATTCCATTGTCGATCGTATGTTTGTAGGACAAATTGAAGAAGTGGGAAATGTATGTTTGGCAGCCGTTGGAATATGTGGGCCAATCGTTACTTTATTATCGAGTTTTGGAACACTTGTAGGTATTGGTGGTTCGATTTGGCTATCCATGTGTTTAGGACAAAAAAATGAGAAAAGGGCAAGTCAAATCTTATATAACAGCTTTGTGATGTTGGTTGTTCTTTCTGTTTGTTTAATACTTGGATTCATTCTTTTAAAACACAATTTGATCTATTGGTTTGGAGGCAGTGATGCCCTTTATCCTTATGCCAATACTTATTTAACAATCTATACATTAGGAACTTTCTTTGCCCTAATGTCGATTGGATTGAATTATTTTATAACGGGACAGGGCTATGCCACGATTGCGATGTTAAGTGTTTGTATTGGGGCCATCACAAATATTATTTTTGACTTTATTTTGATTCGTACTTTAAAGATTGGTGTGGCTGGAGCAGCCATTGGTACAGTTGTAGCACAGCTTTTATCGTGTATGTTTGTGCTTTGTTTTTTAAGATTCAAATCGAAAATCAAACTTCATAAAGAAGAATTATCTATAGAGAAGATGAAGCATATTGTAAAACTTGGATTCTCTCCATTTCTGATTATCGCATCCGATTCCATTATTTTAATAGTGATGAATATGATGCTTCAAAAGTATGGTGGAAATATGGGTGATATTTATATTTCGGCTATTACTGTAGCTCAAAGCTATTTCTTATTGATTACAGGACCATTACTTGGTATTAGTTCAGGTACACAACCTATCTTTGCGTATCATTTTGGTTCGCAAAATTTAAAGAAAATCAAAGAAGCATTTAAAATTGTGATTTCATTTGCGTTTTTATTTTGTTTGATCATGTTTATCATTTCGATGTGCTACTCCCATGTATTTGTAGCTATGTTTACAAGTGATGCCATGACAATGCCAATAGCGCAAAGAGCTATTAAAATCTTCTGTTTAGGTATTTTAATGATGTCCATTCAATATGTTTTAGTGGATGGAATTACAGGATTATCCAATGTAAAACTATCTTTGTTTTTATCTTTAAATCGTAAACTGATGTATTTGTGTTGTACATGTTTATTACCTGTATTTTTAGGGGTTTCTAATATTTTCTATGCACAACCAGCAGCTGATATTTATGCGAGTATTGTGACTGCCATTTGTTTTATAAAAATCATACCTTCTTATTTAAAAAGTCATGGTGTACAATAAGGTCAGGTGATGATTATGTTGTTTAAGAAAGAGAAAAAGATGAATGTTCCAGATTTATGGAATTTTATGACTTCCTTAAATAAAAAGGATAAGGCTTTGTTTGAAGAACTATTAGATAATGATAATGAACCCTTGGAATATAAGGGAGATGTCAAACAGGGTGGTTTATTAAAGAATAAGAAGATGATTGAAAGAAGGGTCATTGAAAAAGAAGAGGATGGAAGATTACGTGATTATACGCAATATCGTATTCAGCCAGATGTATATGAAGTATTAAAACCTTCTTATGATCAGTTTTATTCAATTATTGGTGATTAAGCTTGTAGAAATACAGGCTT
>NZ_DBMEXE010000052.1:7804-8490 GCF_056804935.1 Holdemanella sp.
AGGCTTTTTTCTTTACAGGTGCAAACCACAAGACAAAAAAAGTCATTAAAGGTGCAAATATAGGAGTAAAATAAGTCCTTCTAGGTGCAAATAAGATAAATAAATAAGTCCTTCTAGGTGCAAATAGAAAAGAAAGTGTGATATAATAGCTATATATAAAGGAGAATATATATGTTAAGAAATGCGACGAATTTATTGACAAAATGGAATGCTCGAAAGAATCGAAAGCCACTTATTGTATGGGGTGCTCGTCAGGTGGGTAAAACATATCTTGTTAAGGATATATTTGCCGAAGAATATTATTCAAATTCTTATATATATATTGATTTTAAAATTGAAGATGAAATACGCGATTTTTGTGATCATACAGCTAATGCAGAAAAAATAATTGAATATATTTGCTTATATAAAGGTAAAGATATTAACAAAAATACACTTTTAATATTTGATGAAATACAAGAATGTCCAAACATTATTTCTTCTTTAAAATATTTTTGTCAAGATTTTAGAGAGATTCCAGTTATTGCGACAGGTTCAATGGTACGAATTCGTCTTCAAAGAGAACTAACAAGAAATGGATCCACACAAAAGTTTATGTTTCCTGTTGGTAAGATTGAACAACTCACTATATATCCTTTAAGTTTTGATGAATTCTTATTGAATAGTAATGAAAAATTATTTAATGT
>NZ_DBMEXE010000053.1:0-8487 GCF_056804935.1 Holdemanella sp.
GATAAAGAAAGTGCATCTTTTAAAGATATTGTTGGATTTTCAGCTAAGATATAATCCACTAAAAAGTAAACATAATAAAAATAAACGCCTCCTACAACGGTAAAGTTCATAATTGTTAAAATTATAGACTTGACCAACTTCACAAACGCAACATGCATCTGTTTTCGTATTCGCATTAAATAAACCAATCGATCAAGTGGAAGTTTTGCGTAAACTCTTCCTTCCAAAAATAGTCTGCGATTAATGACTGGCAATACATTCACAATATACACTCTATAGAACACAGATATGCATAAACCCATCACGACAAAACAAATACCCGCAATATCTTTTGAATGAACAATGGTAGATAAACCTAAAAATAGTGTCTTCACAAAAGATCCTGAAGTAATTCCATTTAACACATGTGCAAATACACCGTTGGTTGTACCAAAGACGTCTTCAGGAAGTAAAAATGTCATCGACTTCACAAAAGAAGAGTGCATTAACAGGCCTGAAACACTCTTGGCATTATCTTGTTTTAAAAGGGATAAAGTCGAACTAAATTCACTTCCCATAAGTACTGCTGCAAGACATAACACTAAATAGGTCGCATAGTGTGTTTTTACATTTTTATGTGCATTTTTCTTAATTTCACTTAGTTTCATACTTAAATAATAGCATATCTGTAGTAAAATATTTCCAAAAAGAAAGGGGATTTATGATGAATCCAATTATTCAAAGTTTATTTGACCGCAAATCTTGTCGCATTTTTAAAGATAAAGAAATATCACAAGAAGAAAGAAAATTGATACTAGAAGCTTGCATGCAAGCCCCTAGTGCAGGAAACCAACAAATGTATACAATTATTGATGTACAAGATAAGAAACTGCAAGAAACACTATCTAAAACGTGTGATAATCAATCTTTTATTAATCAAGCTAAAATGGTTTTAATTTTCTGTGCTGATTTTCAGAAATGGTATGATTTATTTAATTATGAAAATTGCAGTCCTAGAAAACCAGGCGTAGGTGATTTATTATTGGCCACAACGGATGCGACCATTGCCGCACAAAATGCGGTTGTAGCTGCCGAAAGTCTTGGGATTGGATCTTGTTACATTGGTGACATTCTAGAACAGCATGATCTTCATAGAGAATTATTAAATCTAAGTGAATATGTAGTCCCTGTATGCATGTTAGTACTTGGATATCCTGCAGAGGATCATTTTAAAAGACAAAAGCCAAAGCGTTGTAAATTAGAAGATATTGTTTGTGTTGATCAATATCATAGAAAAGACAAACAGGAATTAAAAAATATGTTTGAATATAAAGCTGGGAATAAGACATTAAACGAATGGGCAACTGCTTTCTGTAAAAGAAAATACAATTCAGATTTTTCAAAAGAAATGACAAATTCTGTACAAAAATATATTGACCAATTTAAAAGTGAAGCCGATTAAGACTTCACTTCTTTTCTTATAGTTTTAAAGAAATATTTACGCCATCACGAACCGCTTCCAAAGCTTGTGCTACACTTGATGCATCACCAAATAAGTATGTTTCTTTTCCTGTTTCCCGAATAGCTTCATATAGACTTGGATCTGGTTTTGAACCTGTCGCATATACGATAAAGTCAAATTTTCCTAAGTTTTGTGTTTCTCCACCTTTTTCAACCTTAACACCATCTTCTACAGATATGAGTTTTGTTTCTGTTAGTGCCTTGATTGGTAAACTTTGAATACGAGTCATTGTAGAAACTAAGTTTGCCGGAGATTCTCCGTCATCAATATTCTTTTTCATTTCTAAAATTGTAACATGTGCATCCAGGTGTTTTTCACAAATATATTCACTGGCTTCAACACCAACCATGCCTCCACCTACGACAAGGATATTTCCGTGTACATCAACTTTATCACCTAAAATATCATGTGCTGTACAGGCATTTTCATTGGGTCTATTTGGAATAGAACCGTTGCATACGAGTACCACATCAAAATCATGTACATCACTTACTTTCACTTCATGATTTAAATGAACTGGAATTTGTAGTCTTTGACATTCACTTTCTAAATAATCAATCCATTTATGCATTTCTTTTTTCGGGGTAATCTTGCTGGCAAGATTGATCTGTCCACCTAACACACCACTTTTTTCAAAAACTTCTACATCAAGTCCTCTTAAAGAACACATTCTTGCAGCGCTTAATCCACCGATTCCGCCACCTACAATCATCACTTTTTTATTCGATGTAGATGGTTCTATCTTCATTTCCATTTCATGACCACAGAATGGATTGATAACGCAAGTTCCGCATAAACGCTTTGTTTGTTGTCCAACACATCCTGCAAGGCATCCTGTACAAGGTGCAATTTGTGCATCTTTATCTTCTTTTGTCTTCTTGACAAAATCTGGATCTGCAAGTAAAGCACGACCTAGCACAATACCATCGACTTTGTCTTCTTCCACTAAAGAACGAGCTAATTTCGCATCATTAATCTTTCCCACCAACAATACGGGTACATGACTGATTTCTTTGATTCTTACGGCTTCTTTCAAATTAGTTGCGCACTCTTCTCCATGACTAGGCATAATTTTATTTGGCAACTCATATTGAGATCCACCCGAAACTTCAAAGGCATCCACACCTCGTTTTTCGAGTTCTGGTATCAATTGAAGTGTATCTTCAATTGTACTTCCACCTGGAATCTTCTCCGATCCAGAAATTCTTAAAACAATCGGAAAATCATCTCCACATTTTAATTTAATCGCTTCTACCACTTCAAATAATAAACGTGCACGACGCATTAAATCGCCACCATATTCATCGGTTCGCTTATTTTTTAAAGGACTTAAGAAAGAGCCTAGAAGCATATATCCATGAGCACAATGCAGTTCAATTCCATCAAAACCAGCTTGTTTTGCCTGATAAGAAGTATTCGCATACATCGAAATAATATTTGGGATTTCTTCTATTTTTAATTCACGAGTTTGTTGATACATAGAATTTAAATAGCCACTACTAGAAATTGGTGTAACCCCAAAGAATGAGGAGATACTTTCTGGTCCTGGATGCGTAATTTGAGGAATGATTTTTGTCCCATACGCATGGATCTTATCCGTAAATTTTTTGTATTCCAAAATGCTTTCTTCACTTCTAAAACATAGCGTATTTCCTAAATAAGGTGTATTAGGATCCACACTTGTCGCATCCGTAATAATGCAACCCACTTTCCCTTTAGCTCTTTCAATCCAATACGCTTGTTCTTGTAATGTAGGAATTCCCGTTTGATCTCCATATCCTAAAGACATTGGCGCCATAAATGTACGATTTTTTAAGGTCATCGAACCAATTTGAAGTTCATCAAATAATGTTGTCATATCGCTACCTACTTATTAATTTCTAATACTGCATGATACGCATCTTTAAATGCATCTAAAGCAACACCTGCTTTTTTACAATCACCAACGATGTATGTAGGAATACCTAAATCTGTATACATGCTTGTATCGTTTGCCTTTGATCCAACAGCCATAATGACACTATCATATGGATATTCTTTGCCACTGGCAACAACTGCATGATCTTCAATTCGTTCTACAGTGGCACTTGTTTCAATTGTGATTGGCATTTGTGCCATCGCAAACTGCGCTGTAATTTGACGCAATGGTCCTAGATCCTGTAAAGCTTTTTCTTTCATTTCTAAAATAATGACTTTCTTTTGTCTGGCAGCCAAGAATTCAGCGGTTTCAAAACCAACAAGACCACCACCAATAATGACGACGTTTTCACCTGGTACTTCTACTTTTTCACTCAATACATCATGTGCAACAATAGCTCTTTCACTACCTTCAATTGAAAGTACAAACGGACTTGACCCAATCGCAACAATGAGAGCATCCGGCTTAATTTCTTCAATCATTTCTTTAGTAACAACGGTATTTAAGTGCACCTCAATTCCAGATTCTTGAACATCCAAAATCATTTTATCTACCGCATTTTTAAAGTCTTTTTTAGCTGAAATAGCTCCGGCCAATACAAATTGTCCACCAAGACTTTCACTCTTTTCAAATAAAATTGGTGTATTGCCTGTTTCTTTTAAATCTAGAGCCGCTTCCATACCTGCAATTCCACCACCTAAGACGACAACTTTTTTAGAAGCAGATCCTGGTTTTAAGCCTAATGTTTCCTCTTCTAATAAGCCAGGATTTCGCATACAAGTAATGTGTTTAATAGCTGGATTATATAAGGATGCACAGAATGAGTCGTAGCAGCCTTGGTTACATCCGATACAATAGCGAATTTGATTCACTTTACCAGCTTTGGCCTTGTTACAGAAATTAGCGTCGGCAAGTTGAGCTCGTGCCATGACAACTAAATCGGCCTTGTCATCTTCTAAGATTTTTTCGGCAAATTCAGGCGTATTGATACGTCCACATGGCATTGTCAACATGCCTGTTTCTTTACGAATGCGTGCAGCATCTTCTACGTTAAATCCATTTTCAATATCCACTGGAGCCACTTCATATAGTGTAGCTGCCGTTAAGATATTTCCACGACTAATATTCAATACATCCACACCGAATTCTTTGGCATCTTTACAGAATTCAATCACTTCTTCAACCGTTAATCCACCATCTAACATGTCATCATGACAATCTACACGCATGAATAGTGGCATATCTTCTGGCATATTGGCACGAATCGATTTAATACATTCCAATGGGAATTTTTTACGATTTTCAAAAGAGCCACCCCACTCATCACTTCGATGGTTGATTCCTCCTGAAAGCATAGAGTGTGGTAAATAGTTATGCGCACAATGGAATTCTAAACAATCAAATCCAGCTTCTACTGCACGTTTTGCGGCTTGTCCAAACTTATCTATTATATCGAGTAATCTTTCATTTGTGATAGCTGGCACTGTATATTGTGGACTTAATGGTAAGTCATTGGGCACTAAGATTTGAGCCGTTTGATCTGAAGCTACGGCTAATCCTCCTTGCCATAATTGAATGCAAGTTTTTCCTCCAGCTTCATGCACGGCATCATTTAATTTTTTAAATTCTGGAATGTATTTGTCTTCGGCAATCGACAAGAATCCAAAAGGTGCACTGGCCGCATCTACACTCGTAACTTCAACTGTATTTAATCCATTTCCACCTTTTGCACGAGCCACATGATACGCAATCAGCTTATCTGTAACACTCTTTCCATCTTCACTTTCCGCACTTTCATGTGTTCCCATCGCAGACATGACAACACGATTTCTTAATTCCATACCACGAATCTGTATGGGTTCAAACAATTTGTCAAACATTTGATTCTCCTCCTTTTCGTATGTTTATTTCTTATTTTATTATACTTCAATTGTTAGCGGTTTCACATATACAAAAGAAAAAGAGTTGTCATTCTTTGACAACTCGTACGGTTTCAATACCATAATATTTCATGACTTCAATAGAAGACTCACTAATCACTTCTCCTGGAATCACTGGAAGAATCGCAGGAGGACAAGATACAGTCACACTGGAGCATACTTGTCCTAATGATTTAGATACATCCAATGTTATGCTTGACGAAAATAAAGCTTGACGCACATTCATGGCTTTTTTAGATTGTTCTAATTTTGGTGGTTTATTTATTAAAAGAGGTTTTCTTTCAATTCCACATAAACATGTCTCTAATCGTTTTAAGTCATCCTTCGTATTATATGGAGATGGCATTAATACAATATAGTCTGAATCATAGAATTCAGGATAGATATCACATTCCATTAAAAGATTTGCGATTTCATTTCCAGTATAGCCAAACTCTTTCGTTGAAATCGTTATCTTCATAGGTTCACCAGATAATATCGTGTATCCATGTTGAATCAAAGTATTCTTTAATCCATCAACTCTTTGAATACATTCAGACAAGGATTTTTTAAATGTAGTATCCAACACCTCATTTGTCGCATCTAAAGATGCCATAATCAAATAGGATGGACTTGTAGAAGAAAAATATTCCATAAAATGTTTTACATCATTTTTCCATACTTGATTCAAAGACTCACTTAAGTGAAGATAAGCTCCTCCTGTAAGTACAGGTAGTGTTTTATGGGCCGAATCACAACATAGATCAGCTCCTAAATCGATAGGATGTAAAGACGGTTCTAAAAAACGAAGATATGCACCATGGGCATTATCGATGGCAAGTAGTACATTATGTTTTTTACATACACTAGCTAAAGACTGAATATCCAAAAGATTTCCTAAATAATCTGGATTTGTCAGGTATACAGCCGTTGGAAGACTTTCAATAATCGCCTTTTCTAAATCCTCTGCATGTATCTTACAAGATAAGTAATCACTCTTTCCATATAACCATTCAATCTCAAAATCCAATAGTGCAGCCGCATGAATAAAACTTCGATGCGCATTTCTTCCTGCAAGAATCTTAGTTTTCTTCCCTTTACTTTTAGCATCTTGGCATAATATTGTGCACATCGTTTGAATGCATAAAGTAGAGCCTTGCGTTGAGTAATAGGTTGGACAGCCAAATAAAGAGGAAGCATTTTGTTCACTTTCCTTAATGATCCCCTCTGCCGCAAACAACTCATCAGCTCCATAAATTTCTGTAAGATCCATTCCTTCAAAACCAAGAATGCCAGCACCTTTATGGCCTGGCATATGCATTCTTACAGGTGATTTTTCTTGATACGATTTTAGAAAACTAACAATCGGCGTCTTCATGATTATTTTCTTTCATATCACGAATAATGGCTACGGCAAGGGCACACTCTAGTCGTTTACAGAATAGTTCACAACCCTCTTTATATACACCTTTTACAGATCCTGTCGCATGGTATGCATTGGCTGCACATCCTCCAGAACAATAAAGTCTTGCCCAGCAATCTGCACATTCTTTACGTGCATATACGTTGCATGATGCAAATTCATCCTGAATCTTTTTGTTTGTGACACCCGTATAAATGTCTCCTAATTTAAAAGCTTCTTCCCCTACAAATTGGTGACAAGGATATAAATCTCCCCATGGTGTTACGGCCATATATTCAGTTCCTGAACCACATCCAGAAATACGCTTATAAATACATGGTCCACCTTTTAAATCAATCATATAGTGATAGAAAGTAAATGGATCTTTCTTCTCATCATATTCCAACATCAATTTAGCTAAATCTTCATATTGTTTTTTCACAACTTCACGATCGGCTTCTGTAAGTGCTGCAGGATCATCGGATTTGGCAACAACAGGTTCCATACTTAATTCTCTAAAACCTAAATCTAACATTTGTTGCACATCTTTTAAGAAGTCTGGATTGGCATGAGTAAAAGTACCACGCATATAGTAATTTTTACCTTCACGAGCCTTTACTAACTTTTGGAATTTAGGAACGATTGTATCAAAACTTCCCTTACCAGAATAATCCACACGATAACGGTCATGAACTTCTTTACGTCCATCTAAGCTTAATACAACGTTGCTCATTTCTTTGTTCGCAAATTCGATTACGTCATCATCAATCAACATACCATTTGTCGTTAATGTAAAACGGAAATTCTTTCCAGCTTCTTTTTCAATACTACGAGCATAGGCAACCAATTGTTTAACTACATCAAAGTTCATTAGTGGTTCTCCACCAAAGAAATCCACTTCTAAGTTTCTGCGTGTTCCTGAATTTTCCACCAAGAAATCAAGAGCTCGTTTTCCCGTTTCAAAACTCATTAATGCACGGTCCCCATGGTATTTTCCTTGGCTGGCAAAACAATACGAGCAATTCAAGTTACAAGTATGGGCAATATGAAGACATAAAGCTTTAATAACACCACTTGTCTTAGCCTTTAACTGTCCTGCCATTGGCTCATATGTATCTTCACTAAATAAACGACCTTGTTCTTTTAATTCTAAAATCTGGTCGTAACATTCTTCCAATTCAGATGTATCAACACTAGGATATTTCTCCTTCATTTCTAAAACCAAGGTATTTTTATCTTTATCTAAAAATTCAGCAATCATATCATAGGCAATTTCATCTACCACATGAATGCTTCCTGAACAAATATCCAATACAATATTCTGATTAAACATCTTATACTGATGAATCATCTATATTTCCTCCTCAAAATTTAAAAAATGCTGCCTTAAAGGCGGCATTAAAAATGCCGAATCACTTCGGCATTTCTTAATTACTTACTTTCTTTATTATTTTCGCAAGCTTGGTTAGCGATTCCGCAGCTAGTTTTACAAGCTGATTGGCAAGAAGTTTGGCATTCTCCACATCCACCATTTTTTGCGCTTTCACACAAGTTACGAGTATCTACTGTATTAATATGTTTCATGATTATATACCCCCATATAAATTCCCTTTTATTTTAACACGCCAACCAAAGAATATCAAATTAAAAAGGCATTCCTAGTGATTACGCATGAAATGATCTTCAAAATTTCGCGATTTAAGATTATTTATTTTTTTATGCACTTTAATAGTGTATTGGTGTACAC
>NZ_DBMEXE010000054.1:0-3407 GCF_056804935.1 Holdemanella sp.
ATAAAAATAAAAAGGATTATTATACAACGAGTTGTAATGATCGAAGAAGGTAATGAAAAAGCATCTCTAGGGATGCTTTTTGTTTTGATATTATTTATTTACAGCTTCTTTTAGAGCTTTGGCAACTTTGAACTTAACAGATTTGCTAGCTTCAATTTGAATCTTTTCTTTCGTTAGAGGATTGAATCCTTCTCTAGCTTTTCTTTCTGTGATTTCAAATTTTCCAAATCCTGCAAGATCGACTGTTTTTCCTGCACTTAAACCTTCAAAGATTTGTGTTAATGCCAAGTCAACAACTTCAGTGATGTCCTTTTTAGATAAGTGAGAATCTTCGGCAATGTTTGAAATGATGTCCTTTTTAGTTAATTTTTCCATGTTTATAAGTCTCCTTTATATCCCTATAATACGCCTTTTTTCACCATTAGCCAACCCATTAGATGAATTGGTTGAACAAATTCGTTGTTTTTAATTAAATCATTGATTTCATCTTCTGTATATTCTTTGACTTCTAAAAATTCTGTCGAATCTAGATGCTGCTTCGATACTTTTTCACAATCATCGGCATAATATAAATACGCATAATTATCCGCTATTGTAGGATTACTAGGAATTGTATAAATATGTTTCCAGTGATCTGAAACGTAGCCTGTTTCTTCTTGTAATTCACGTTTAGCTGCAAGTAATGCACTGTCTTTTTCATCACCCTCAATGCCACCGGCACAAAATTCAGTGGTTACAGATTTAAGTCCATGTCTAAATTGACGAACTGTTATATACTTATCATCTTTTGTTCTTGCGATAATCACAACAAAGTTTCTTCTTGAATAGTTATAGAAAGGGGAGAATTCCTTTCCATCTGGAAGATTAAAAGACTCTTTACGAAAGTCGATCCATTCATCTTGTACAATATGTTCTGTTTTATTTAATTTCCAATTTAAATCCATTTTTATCACCTAGGTAATTATAAACCAAATAAAAAAAATAGTGCAACCAAAGTTACACTATTCATTGACTATGCTTGTTGAGCAATTCCAACGTATCTTGAACTTAATGCAGTCGCTAAAGCCATATTTGAAACAACAGCTACGATGACTTCAGGAATCATATTTGTTCCGATGACACCAGCCATAACTCCGTTCAATGCGGCTTGGCTAATGCCTAAAGCTTGTGAGTATTGAGGACCGAATAAGATAACGATCAATCCTAATACCATGATTGTGTGGCATACTGTCGCAACAGCTGCTGCAATACCTGCAGCGACTGGAGTATTCTTTGCGTATTTTTTCGCAAATTTAAATACATAACCAGCAATCACACCCAACAAAATACGTGGTACTAAAGCTATAACTAAACTAAAGAAGTTACCAGAAATACCACCAACTGTGATAAATGGAGAGAAGACAAAGCTTGTGATTCCAGGTGTCATTGTAGCTCCAATTACAGAAGTACAACCAAATACGAATCCTAAGAAAGCACCGGCTGCTGGTCCCATTGTACTAGCCAAGATAATTACAGGCACGTGCATTAATGTAACACTTAATGCGTTGATACGTAAGTATCCAATTGGTGTTAAATACATGATGATTTCGATGGCTAAAAATAAAGCCAAAACGCACATCTGGCGTACTGATAGTTTTGATTTGTTCATATTTCCTCCTACTTTCGTTTCTTTAAAAGAATACGATGTAACTAATCAAATGGATGTCTTCATACATAGATTATGGTCCTTAGATCCATATCCACAAAAAAAACATCTTCAATAGTTTACAATAAAAAAAAACAGGAATCAAGTCCCTGTTTTAGTTCCAAATGTTGAATGGAGAAGAGGAATTATCGTCTTCATTATTGTTGTACTGTGAATAATAAGAAGATTGAGTCGATGATTTACTTACATCTTTTCCTTCAAGCATAGTATTGATTGAATCTTTGACATCGCTGATCGCAATCGCATAGCCCATACCTTCTACATCCGTATCACTTAATTTGGCTGAGTTGATGCCAATCAATTCACCACTCATATTCAATAATGCTCCACCTGAGTTACCTGGGTTAATAGCTGCATCGGTTTGAATATACGATTGTGATTTGTCTGTATCTGAACTTGTTGAAACACTACGATTTGTAGCCGATACAATACCCGTTGTAACACTTTGACCATAACCTAACGCATTACCAATCGCTACAACTTGTTCTCCAACTTGAAGTTTGTCGCTGTCTCCAATTGTCGCAATCGCAATTTGCTTTAAAGTATCTTCACTTAAGTCTTTTGTTTTGATGGAAATCACAGCTAAGTCACGATCTTCATCTACACCTTTTACAGTGGCTTCTACATTTGTATTATCCGCTAATGTACAAGTCAAGGTCTTTGCATTTTCAATAACATGATAGTTTGTCAAAATATCGATTTCACCATTCTTTTTATTGATGATCACACCACTACCTACACTTGTACTTTCTTGTTGCGTAAACGGATTGCTTCTTGAGTTATTTCCATACATACTGAAATAATTTTGTACATCCGATACCGAAACGTTGGTAATCGATACAATACTTGGCATACAATTTTGAGCGACTGCACTCACATTTGAAGTGGTTGAACTTGAAGTTTTCACAACATTTGTACTTTGAACCGTTGTATTTTGTTTATTATAGTTATCAACCACATAGTTGACACCTTGAAAACTTCCGGCCGCAACTACACCAAATGTGGCCGCACTCAATACAAGCTTTGTACCTTTCTTTAATAATTTATGATTTGAATTTGGAATTTTTGGCATTTCATTTTTCATGTCCTTGTACCTCCTTATTTACAATACAAGGATATCGCAATAAGCTTAAATGAACTTTAAATTATTCCATATTTGTGTAACCCATTAAATACGTATCCACTTCTTTAGCACACTCTTTACCTTCATGAATAGCCCATACAACTAAGGATTGACCTCTATGGCAATCTCCAGCTGTAAAGTATTTGTCTTTAACTTGATAAGAATTTGGTTGTGTCACAATCGTATTTCTTTGTGAAGTTTCCAATTTAAAACTCTTCTTTAAATCATCTTCAACACCAATAAAACCAGCCGCAATCAATAATAAATCACAGTCTAAAATTTGTTCGGAACCCTTTACTTCTTCAAGCTTACCGTTGTTAAAGTGGACTTTTACCGTCTTGATCTGTTTTAGATTTTTCTTTTCATCTAAAATGCATTCCTTAACTGTTGTTTCGTAAATGCGAGGATCCTTTTTAAAGACGGCAATCGCTTCTTCTTGACCATAATCTGTCTTACAGATCTTTGGCCATTCGGGCCAAGGATTACTTTGAAGTCTTTCATCGGGTGCTTTAGGCATCATTTCAATTTGAACAACACTTGCACAACCCTGACGAATGCTTGTACCAACACAATCATTTC
>NZ_DBMEXE010000054.1:3417-8239 GCF_056804935.1 Holdemanella sp.
ATTTCCAGTATCTCCACCACCGACAATCACAACATGTTTATATTTGGCAGAAATTTCTTCTGTGTTATCCAACAAATGTTTCGTGGCCTTTGTAAGGTAGTCCACCGCAAAATAAATGCCTGTACAATCACGATTCTTTACATTTAGATCACGAGCCTTTTTAGATCCAGTCGCAAAGACAATCGCATCATATTCTTTTTCCAATTCCTTTTTGGTGATGTCTTTACCTACATTCAAATTGGTTTTAAAGATGATTCCTTCTTCCGTAAGTATTTCTAATCTTGTTTGAATGACTTTCTTTTCAAGCTTCATATTTGGAATGCCATACATCAATAAACCACCAATACGATCTTCTTTTTCAAAGACTGTCACAGAATGACCTCTTCGATTTAAATCATGCGCAAGCGCAAGTCCTGCTGGACCAGATCCAATGATGGCGATCTTTTTATCGGAGCGCACGCTAGGAACATAAGGTGTCATCCAATTGTTCGTATAGGCTGTTTCGATCGTATACAATTCATTTTCTTTGATTGCGACTGGTTCTTGGTCTAAACCATTCAAACAAGCCTTTTCACAAAGAGCAGGGCATACACGACCAGTAAATTCAGGAAATGGATTGGTTTTTAATAATCTAGATAATGCACGTTTATCGTTGCCATTATAGATTTCATCATTCCATTCTGGAATTAAGTTATGTAATGGGCAGCCTGTCACCATGTTTTTTAACTTAATAGCTGACTGACAAAAGGGAACGCCACAATTCATGCAGCGCGCACCTTGTTTACGTCTTGTTTCTTCATCTAAAAAAGGATGAAATTCATTAAAGTTTGTGATACGAGAAAGAGGTTGGATGGCCTCGTTTTCTTGTCTTTCATATTCTAAAAATCCTGTTGGTTTTCCCATAATCTTTCATCCTTTCTAAGCATGTACTTGTTCAAAAGCCATTAGACTGGCTTCATCATCATGATAGCCTTTGGCCTTTAATTCTTGAATCAATGTTGTGATCTTTTCATAATCTTTAGGTACGATCTTTTTAAAGTTGGATAATTCATGATCAAGATTTGATAAAATCTTTTGGGCAACATCTGAATTTGTATATTTGTAGTGATTCTTTAATAATTGCGTTAATGTTTCAATATCCGCTTTACCACTCACTTCATACGTATTGACTAATTGTTTATTTAAACGCGTATATAAATCATGGTTAGGATCATAAATATACGCAATACCACCAGACATGCCGGCAGCTAAGTTTTTACCAGTTTGACCTAAAATCACAACGGTACCACCTGTCATATATTCAAGTCCATGATCACCAACACCTTCGACTACAGCACTTGCTCCTGAGTTACGTACCGCAAAACGCTCACCGGCCATACCACGAATATAAGCTTCACCACTAGTAGCACCATATAAGGCCACATTACCAATAATGACGTTTTCATTTGGCTTAAATTTTGCTTCATTTTTTGGCTGAATAATCAATTTACCACCAGATAATCCCTTGCCAAAATAGTCATTGGCATCACCATGCACATCTAATGTGATTCCTTTTTGTACAAAGGCACCAAAAGATTGTCCAGCCCCACCGTTACAATGAACAGTATATGTATCGTCTTGTAGTGTGTTATTAAATTGTTTTGTGACTACACTGGATAAAATAGTTCCGACTGTACGGTCTGTACTTGAAATTGAGATTGTTTCAGCATGAGGCTTTTTCTCGTTGAAATAAGGCTCAAACTTAGGAAGCAATGTCTTCATATCTACCGTTTTTTCAAGTTCAAAATCGTATGTATCTTTTGGCTCATAATGAATATTGTAAGGTGTCATTAAAATGTTAGAGTAATCCATATTCGCATCTTCATCCACTTCTAGATTGTCCGTATGACCCACCATTTCATTGATTGTGTGATAGCCAAGCTCAGCCATAATTTCTCTTAATTCACGCGCAATAAACAACATGAAATTCATGACATATTCTGGTTTTCCTTTGAAACGCTTTCTCAATTTTTGGTTTTGTGTAGCCACACCAAAAGGACAAGTATCTAGATTACATACACGCATCATCATACATCCCATAGTAACAAGTGGTGCAGTCGCAAAGCCAAATTCTTCCGCTCCAAGTAAGCATGCGATCGCAACATCTTTTCCTGTCATTAACTTACCGTCGGTTTCAATTAAAACACGACTTCTTAAACCGTTCTCGACTAAGTTTTGATGAGCTTGAGCCAAACCTAATTCCCATGGAAGACCCGCATGGTGAATACTGCTTTGGGAAGCAGCACCTGTACCCCCATCATAACCAGAAATTAAGACGACGGTAGCTCCGGCTTTGGCAACACCAGATGCAATCGTACCTACACCCGCTTCACTAACAAGCTTAACACTGATTCGAGCTTTTGGGTTGGCATTTTTTAAGTCGTAGATCAATTGGGCTAAGTCTTCAATGGAATAGATGTCGTGGTGAGGAGGAGGGGAAATCAAAGATACGCCTGGCGTTGAATATCGAGTTTTCGCAATCCATGGATAGACTTTCTTGCCTGGCAAGTGTCCACCTTCACCTGGTTTTGCGCCTTGTGCCATCTTGATTTGAATTTCTTTGGCACTGACTAAGTATTCTTCGGTGACGCCAAAACGACCACTCGCCACTTGCTTAATAGCGGAATTCTTTTCGGTACCTAAACGTTCTGTTTTTTCTCCACCTTCACCCGAATTGGATTTACCGCCCAATCGATTCATGGCGATGGCCATACATGTATGGGCTTCTTCGGAGATAGAACCATAGCTCATGGCACCTGTCTTAAAGCGTTTTACGATTTCGTATTCACTTTCCACTTCGGATAATGGGATTGAATTTCTTGTCTTTTTAAAGTGCAATTGACTTCTTAAATGGTGTTTTTGATGGTTTGAATTCAATTCGTTCGAATATTCTTTAAATAAATCGTAGTCATTGGTTTGTGTAGCTCTTTGAAGTTTCACAATGGTTTCAGGAGAATATAAGTGATCTTCTTTTCCATCACCTTTTCTAAGTTTATGGAATCCAATGGAATCTAGACTTGTATCGGTTGTAAGTCCTAATGGATCATAAGCACGATCATGATGATAGATCAAATCTTTTTCAATGTCTTCTAAAGTAATGCCTTCCACTTCACTAATGGTGTTTGTGAAGTAGGTATCGATAACCTCTTTAGAGATTCCAATGGCCTCAAAGATTTGGGCTCCTTGATACGATTGAAGAGTCGAAATACCCATTTTAGCGGCAATTTTAACGATGCCTTTTAAAATGGCTTCATTATAGTCATCAATCGCAATGTTGACTTCTTTATCTAACATATTTAATTGAATCATTTCTTCAATGCATTCATGCGCTAAATATGGATAGATGGCGGTTGCACCATAACCTAAAATCGTTGCGAATTGATGAACATCTCTAGGTTCACCACTTTCTAGAATGATGGATACATCGGTTTTCTTTTTCGTCTTAACTAAGTGCTGTTCTAAGGCAGATACAGCTAAAAGACTAGGAATGGCCATATGACCTTCATCGACACCTTTATCGGAAAGAATCAAAATGTTGGCCCCATTTCGATAGGCTTTATCACATTCAATAAATAAGTTATCTAATGCTTCCTTTAACGATGTGCCACGATAGAATAATAGAGAAATCGTTTCATTTTTAAATCCTGTCTGATTTAATTGACGAATCTTATCCATATCGCGTGATGTTAGAATGGGATTGTTGACCTCTAAGACGGTACAGTTGTCGGATTTATCCTGGAGTAGGTTTCCATCACTACCAATATAGATGGTTGTATCTGTGACAACTTCTTCACGTAAAGAATCAATGGGTGGGTTGGTTACTTGGGCGAAGAGTTGTTTAAAGTAATGGAATAAACTTAAATGATTTTGGGAATAAATTGCCAAAGGGATATCGGTACCCATCGCACTTGTTGGTTCAAGTTTGACGCGGGCCATTGGTAAAATAATATCTTTTACATCTTCATAGGTATAGCCGAAGACTTTATAAAGAATATCTCTTTCATGTTGCGAGTGGATGTGTGTTTTTTTATCAGGAGCTGGTAGATCTTTCAGGTATAATAAGTGGTTGTCCAACCATTCTCCATATGGATTTGAAGAGGCATATTCATTTTTAAGATCATAGTCTTCAATCAATTTCTTTTTCTTTGTATCCACAAGTAACATCTTACCGGGTTCAAGTCTTGATTTTTTTACGATTTTCTTTTCATCAATATCCAATACACCCACTTCACTTGATAAAATCAACATGTTGTCGCTTGTTAGGTAGTAACGACTTGGTCGAAGTCCATTACGGTCAAGTACAGCTCCGACTTTTTGTCCATCACTAAATAAAATAGCGGCTGGACCATCCCATGGTTCCATCATTGTGGCATAGTAGTGGTAGAAATCTTTCTTCTTTTGATCCATGGTTTGGTGTTTCCATGGTTCTGGAATCAAAATCATAACGGCTTTTTCAAGTGGCATGCCATTCATGACTAAAAATTCTAGGGCGTTATCTAACATGGCAGAATCGGAACCCGAAGTATTGATGATGGGTAAGATCTTACTTGAATTTTCATCCAAGAATTTTGAATGCATACTTTCTTCACGTGCTAACATCTTATTGATGTTGGCACGGATGGTATTGATTTCACCATTGTGGGCAATATAACGGTTTGGATGCGCTCTTTGCCAAGATGGTGTTGTATTGGTAGAGAAGCGTGAGTGTACGATCGCAATCGCAGACTTATAGTTTTCATCTTGTAAATCTAAATAGAATTTTCTTAATTGAGAAACGAGAAAC
>NZ_DBMEXE010000055.1:0-8228 GCF_056804935.1 Holdemanella sp.
CAACAAGAAAAGCGTAGTGGTATGCTCTCACAACGCTTCATTTACACATTTCATTAAGCTATCAACATCCTTATCGTTTGGATGTTTTAAAGCCTCATCAAAATTCTTCAACATTTCAGGATTCGATTCAAACTTTGCACGAATTGCCAAAGGCATTTTACCTTGACACATCCATGTTCCTTTAACGCAGTTGGATGCATCTAAATGATTTTGAACATTTTTTAAAATCATCTCAAAATATTCTTTAGATTTACCAAAACCAGCCGTTCCAAACAAGAAAACATTTTGATTGCGTAGTGTAGAAAGATATTGTTTCATTTGATCATCACAATCTCCCTTGTCACACCAGAATCCAATGCACAATAAATCAACAGGTTCTAAATTTTTTGCGTTTTCTACAGGTACACAATATTTTGACTCCATAAAATTCAAGCTGTTTGCCAAAGACTGTGTGTTCCCTGTTTTTGAACTATATACAATTCCTATCATAAAATATATCCTTTCATAAGTAGCGATTACGCCATGCATAATACTCTTCATCTTTTTCCATATCAATACCATGGTCATTTTCATAAACTTCAAACGTATTCTGTTGAAATAGTGAAATAAAATCATTTCTTGAAAGCTTTGAATGCCACTGACTATGCCATATATATACTTTATCTTTTTCCATTTTAATCAACGCACGATTCTCTAAACATATTAGTGCATGACTATCTTTTAATTTTTCAATTGCTTCTATTATTTCCATAGGATTATTTTAGCACAACTTTCAAGGATAAGAAAAGGTAGCCGAAGCTACCATGAGATATTATTATTCGTAATGATCTTTTAATTCTTGGAAATAAGCCTGTGGATGATTACATACTGGACATACCAATGGAGCTGTTTCGCCATAGTGAATGTGTCCACAATTCAAACAAATCCAAACGGTTGAAGTTGCCTTTTTAAACATGGCATCTTCTTCAACATCTTTCAACATAGCTTTATAACGAGCTTCGTGATGTTTTTCAATAGCACCTACGCCTTCGAACAAGGCAGCAATATCATCAAAGCCTTCTTCACGAGCTTCTTTAGCCATTGTTGCGTACATATCTGTCCACTCATAGTTTTCACCTGCAGCCGCATCTTTTAGGTTTTCTGTTGTTGTAGGAACTTTTCCACCATGCAAAGCCTTGAACCATAATTTAGCGTGTTCTTTTTCATTATTTGATGTTTCAGTGAAAATGTTCTGAATCTTTACATAACCATCTTTCTTAGCTTGTGAAGCATAATATTGATACTTAACACATGCCTGAGATTCTCCTGCAAAAGCAGCCATTAAATTCTTTTCTGTTTTAGATCCTTTTAATTCCATAATAAAGACCTCCTATCTGTCTTTATTTTAAATCAACTCAACATGTTTTTCCATTAAAACGCATAAGAAAAAGACAAATCCTAAGACTTGTCTTTTCTAATCATTATTTGACCATGATGGTGTGTCGTTACCTCTACGTACTAAAATAGCTTTTTGGAATTCGGTTTGATCCAAGAACTCTAAAATACGCATTGTTTCTTCTTCTGTACATCCTATCAATAATTTGACGATACAATCTTTTTTAAGAATGTCAGCTGTAATCGCAATCGCATCTACATTATTTGTTGCGATAGAACCTTTGAAAACATCAATAGGTTTTTGATCTGAACCAAATGTATCTGAAAGAAAACCGTAATCTACAGGATAGACTAAATTTGTAAATTTATAGTGAGTACTTCCTTTTGGTCGGTCAATCGTACAACTGCTAGACAACAATAGCGTATCAAGCTTTTGCCAAAAGTATGCGTTATTTTCTAATTGCTGCATAATAACCTCCTGTCTTGTAATAGTCTATAAATTATTATAGCATTTACAAAATTATTTACAATACAAGAAAAGTTTTTTCAATATTCTTGGAAGAAAGATTTGATTGTTTCATGGTTTTTAGTACAATTTAGCGCAAGCATCAATAAAACCCTAGCTTTCTGTGCTGAAAACTTATAAGCAGGAATTGTTACTTTCTTTGAATCAAACACATCTGAATCAAAAACAGCACCCTCTAATACGCGACTTGCACGTACGACTGTACATTCTCCAGTATAGTTTTCTAAAACATCTTTTATCTTTGTAGGATAATTCCCTGAACCTGTTCCTGCTAGAACTAGGCCATCATACGTACCTAACATAAATTTTAACAATTCAGGATCCGAATCTGTGTGCACATAAAAAATTTCTACTTTAGGCAAGTTATCAAATTCCATTTTTGAAAAAATTGTTTGGAATGTATGTTTTTTAAATGGTGCATTCAATAAATACACATGATCATCACGCATATATCCTAGAGAGCCAAATTCACCCATTTTAAATGCATCGGTTTTATAGCTGTTTGTTTTCTGTAAATCTCTACCTGAATAGATTGTATCAGAAATCACAGCTAAAACACCGGCTTGCCAAGCTTCCATATGACATGCTAAAGCTACTGCTTGATATAAATTCATAGGTCCATCCGCACTTGTTGCAGTTGCAGGTCGCATCGATCCTGTTAGAACAACAGGTTTATGACATGCCAAAGTAAGATTTAAAAAGAAGGCTGTTTCTTCTAATGTATCTGTACCGTGTGTAATAACAATTCCATCCACATAGCGATCTTTTTCTAATTCATGACAAATTTTTCTTAATTCAATCCATTTATCTAAACCCATATCATTAGAATCTACATTGTATAATTGAATCGTATTTAGATTTGCCAAATCACGAATTTGTGGAATACTTTTAACAATTTCTTCCACATCAAAAGTGCCCGCCTCATAATTCGCACTTTTGCCTAAACTTCCTCGACCGGCAATTGTTCCGCCTGTCGCAATGATTGTAATATTCTTCTTATTCATATGTTTCTAAAAACTCCCAGAACTCTTGTGTATCTGCCAAATCAAAATCAATGGTAGAATCAACATCCCATAAACTGATTGAATGATCATCTTCACTATAACCAATACCTGCATGTGTGGCCTTGCCATTTTCAATCACATACAATGTTGGTGTATAAAGGAAATATGGAGCCATATCCAAAAGAATCTTTCCATCTTCTGTCGAGCTTTGTAGCTGCTTAGAATCCTGGCTAATTTTACTAAAGCCATAGTCTGTTGAATCAATCTTATATAAAACAAGGTTTGGATGTTCATCCTTTGTTTGTTTGATATATTCTTGTAAAGATTCACAATAAGGACAATTTTCTCTTTCAATAATTAACACAAAAGAGTCTTTATGATCTAATTTTTTCTGTAATTTTGTTGCCGTAATTTCTTTAATTTCAAAAGGTTCTTTCGAAGAACATCCAACAAGCCCAATGCACAGAATAAAAGCACAAAATATAGTTAATAGTTTTTTCATCGAACAACCTACTTTCTAATACCATCCATAAATTTAGTTAAACTAAAAGCCAATGCCTCTAGTTTTTCACTTCCTGTCTGTAAGGCCATCTGAAAAGACATGGCACGATCAGCACTCGAAAAAATTCCAATCATACCTTGCTCATAAAGTGATTGATAACCTAAGCCTAAAGCCCCACTCAAACAAACACATGGCACATTATAGGATCTTGCCAAGTGGGCAATTCCTAGTGGCAATTTACCATACAATGTCTGCGCATCCGTCTGACCTTCTCCAGTAATGACTAAATCAGCATCTTGAAGATGATTTTTTAAGCCAGAATATTCTATAACTAAATCGATGCCAGAAGTTCTTTTTGCCTTCATAACACCCAACAATACACATCCAATGCCTCCAGCTGCTCCTGAACCTTCAAATTCATTCACATTCACATGGAATGTCTGTTTCAATTTCGTACAATAATGAGCCATTCCTTTTTCGACTTCTGCCATTTGATTTAAATAAATTCCTTTTTGTTTCCCAAAAATATAAGTAGCCCCATTCTTCCCCAATAAATAATTCTTTACATCACAAGCACAAACGATTTCTACATCTTTTGGTAGTCTTGCATAACGCTTATCAATAAAAGCTATTTGACTAAGAGCATATACGCTTGGTACAAGTAATTCTCTTTTTGAATTATAAAAGCGAACCCCAAATTCATTTAAAATTCCCATACCACCATCATTTGTTGCACTGCCACCTAAGCCAATAATAATTTTTTTACATCCTCTAGAAAGTGCGTCTTTCATCATGATACCCACACCTTTACTTGATGCGATCATTGGATTTCTTTTTTCTTTAGGTGTCATATTCAGTCCGATGCAGCTAGCCACATCCATTATGGCAAGTTGACCATCTTGAGAAATACAGTATGTCGTAAATACATTTTTACCATAGGCATCCACAGTTAATACGTCTATTGTCTTTCCTTGAATGATATCGCAAAACACCATAGCCGTTCCTTCTCCGCCATCGGCCATAGGAAAAGTTAAAACTTCATGTTTATTATTTGCCTTTAATATTCCTTTTTTTATACTTTCTTCGACCTCTTTTGAAGACATACAACCTTTAAAAGAGTCACACGCAACAATTATTTTCATGCGTACATTTTACCATATGCCACAAAAAATAAACACTTTTTTAATTTTTCAGTTTCATAAGTTAAAATATCCATAGTTAATACTTTATTGTTGCTTGAAAAGCAAGATATCATATGGGATAATATTTGAGTGAAAAATCTATACGTGATTTTATTCACAAAGGAGAATCAATAATCATGGAAAAAAAACATGTCGTTATAGGGGTGTCTGGTGGTATTGCAGCCTACAAAGCTTGCGATCTTGTCAGCAAATTATCCAAAAAAGATTATGAAATCAAAGTTGTCATGACAAAACATGCTCAAGAATTTGTCAAACCAATCAACTTTGAATCTTTGAGTAAACATAAATGTGAAGTTTCTTTGTTTGACGAAACAAATGAAGATCCAATTGCCCACATTACTTTAGCTAAATGGGCTGATATCATGGTGTTAGTTCCGGCTACAGCCAATATCATTGCCAAAGTTGTTCATGGTATTGCGGATGATATTGTTTCAACAACATTCTTGGCTTGTCATACTAAAAAATTAATTTGTCCGGCAATGAATGTTCATATGTATGAAAATGAGGTCACTCAAAGAAATATTAAACTTGCCAAAGAACTTGGCTATAAATTTGTAGAACCCGTTGTTGGTCATTTGGCATGTAATGATACTGGAAAAGGTAAGCTTGCTGATGTGCAAGATATTGTGTCTGCCATTGATCATGAGTTTGAATTGGAACAAACATTAAAAGGAAAAAACGTTTTAGTTTCTGCAGGTCCAACGCAGGAAGCTTTAGATCCTGTTCGTTTTTTAAGCAATCATTCAAGTGGTAAACAAGGGTATGCGATTGCCAAAGCCGCAAAAGCTCTAGGTGCCAATGTAACTTTAGTTGCAGGTCCTACTGCTTTAGAAGATCTTAATGATGTTAATATGGTACACGTAACAAGTGCGCAAGATATGTTTGATGCGATCACATCAAGACTCGATGATCAAAACTACATCATCATGGCAGCAGCGGTTGCAGATTACAGACCTGAAATGGTCGCAGATCAAAAAATCAAAAAGTGTGATGAAGAAGTAACTTTTCATTTTGTGAAAAACCCAGATATCTTAGCTTATATTGGACAGCACAAAAAAGAGAATCAGGTCATTTGTGGTTTTGCGATGGAAACTCAGAATTTAGAGGAAAATGCACGAAAAAAACTAGAATCCAAAAATTGTGATATGTTGATTGCGAATAACTTATTCACAAGTGGTGCTGGTTTTCAGACAGATACAAATGTTGTGACTTTATTAAGAAAGAATGATACGCAACATTTGCCTAAGTGTTCAAAAGAAGAATTGGGATATAAAATTCTAGAAACAATGAAAGAAATTGAGATGGAGAAATAATATGCTTGTAACAGTAGATATTGGAAATACAAATATTACGATTGGCATTTTTGATAAAGAGGATTTAATTGGTACATATCGATTAACGACAAAAGTAAGAAGAACGAGTGATGAATATGGTTTTATGTTAAAAAACTTTTTGGATCGTTCTAATGTACATGAAAAACAAATTGATTCCGTTATTGTTTCAAGTGTTGTTCCTAAAGTGATGCATTCCTTCACAAATGGAATCAAAAAATTTGTTGGTATCGAACCACTTATTGTTGGCCCTGGTATTAAGAGTGGTATCAGTGTTCAATTAGAAAACCCTAGAAATGTTGGTGCAGACCGTATTGCCGATTGTGCTGGTGCATTCAGTGAATATGGAGGACCTATTTTAGTAGCCGATTTTGGAACAGCTACAACTTATGACTATGTAGATGAAAATGGTTGTTTTAAAGCTGGTGCCATTGGTGTTGGTATTGAAACAGGAGCAAATGCATTATGGGGACAAACGGCACAGCTTCCTGAAATTGAGATCAAACGTCCAAAAACTATCTTGGCAAGAAATACACAAACAGAAATGCAAGCTGGTGTATTTTATCAATTCTTGGGCGGAGTTGAATATACAATTGCTCAATTCAAAAAAGAAGTTGGTAAAGACATGAAAGTCATTGCGACTGGTGGTTTAGGAAGAATTGTTTGTAACTACACAAAATCCATTGATGTATATGATCCAAACCTAATTTTCAAAGGATTAAAAGTTATATATGAAAAGAACAAAGACTAATAAGCTCTTTGTTCTTTTTTTAACCATTTTTTATATGTATGTTCAATTAAAAATGCACCTAATGGAGCTGTAATCAAGATGGATAAAACAGCTACGGTCAATACAATTTGTCCACATCCAAGTCCTGCAGCCAAAGGAACTGAGCCAATTGCTGCTTGAACAGTAGCCTTAGGACAATATGCAATCATGCAAAATAAGCGTTCTGATTTTGCCAATGATGTTTTTAACAAACAAATAAATACTCCAAGCATTCTAAATAAAAGCACTCCAAATATCAACAGAATAGCCATAATGCCTGCTTTTAATGCATAAGAAATATTTACACAAGCTCCAACTAACACAAATAATAAGACTTCAGCACCTACCCATAACTTATTAAACTTAACGGATAGTCGTTTGGATGCAACAGAATGATTTCTTTGAAAGAAAATTCCCATAAACATAATCGCAATTAATCCTGAAAATGGAATTGGTAAAGCATCCTCAAGTGTCACTAGAATAAATGCCACACTTAGTAGAATTAAAATCTTTACAGTATCTCGCATATGATTTTTCTTAAAGAAGATCGCAAACCCTTTTCCTAATAATGCTCCACATATAATACCAGTTAGAATGGATAGTGGAATATTCACAAAGCTTAATATATCCACGCTTTCTCCTTGGGCTAAACCAAGAAATGCTGTGAACATCACAATCACAAATACATCATCTACACTTGCTCCAGCTAAAATCAATTGTGGAATACTTTCTTTCGTTCCATATCCTTCATCCATAAGTTGTAACATTTTTGGAACAATAACTGCAGGACTTACAGCTGCAACAACGCTTCCCATAATAGCAGCATCTAGTAAAGAAATCCCTAATAATTTTGGTGCCAACAAAATCATTCCAACCATCTCAAAACAAGCTGGCACAAAACACATCAATATGGCTGGTCTTCCTACCCTTTTTAAATCACTTAAATCAAGATTCAATCCGGCTCGCATTAATATAATAATTAGAGCAATCTTTCTTAATTCACTGGATATGTTCAACAATGAAGAATCAATCAAGCCAAGACAATAAGGTCCTAAAAGAATTCCTGTAAATATCATTCCTAATAATCCAGGTAATCCCATCTTTTTACATAACCAAGATAAAAACATTCCTGCAAGAAAAATATAAGATAAACTGATCAGCATTTTATCTCTCCTTTCAAAACGCAGAAAAGCTGATGGTTTCCGCGTTAAAAAAACACAGAAGTCATCAGCTTACAAAAAGCGGTTTTAGTTTACAACTAAGGGAGAACTTCATTCCCAATGAGATTATACTACAATATTTAAGTTCTCATCAATAGCGTTTTAATCGATTCTTCGCTCACTGAGAAAATGGATGCGATAGTTTTAACACTAAAACCTTTGTCTAGCATGGTTTGATATACTTCAAATTGATTTAGTGCAATACCTTGTTCAATACCTTGCTTGATACCCATCTGGATTCCTTTGTTTGTTGATTCTTCAAACATTTCATCTAATGCTCTGCACACTCTTACATCTCCC
>NZ_DBMEXE010000056.1:0-5181 GCF_056804935.1 Holdemanella sp.
AGATATACATTCATACCTGAGGCACTCATCATTAAATAGGCAATATTATAGACAAAGCATAAGATCAAAGTTAATACGATTGTTTTATATATACTTCTAAAATGTAGTTTTGACATTATTTTTTTCATGCAAAAATCTCCTTTTTTGGTAAGATACAATTATTCTAGTCCTTTGTCCAAATACAAATTCATTCAAATGACCAGAAACACATCCACAAATATGTATCTGTGCTATAATATTAACAAATTTATGGAGGAAATGTATATGAATTCAAAAATTAAACGAATTATTGACTTCTCAACTGCCTTTGGACCAAGTGGCATGGAAGATGAAGTATCTAAATTGGCCATGGAAGATGTCAAGGATATTTGTGAAGTTCATGATGATACAATGCGTAATACGTATATGCGCTTTAAACAAGACAAAGAACATGAAACAACGATTCTTTTAGATGCACATGCCGATGAAGTTGGTTTTATTGTGCAAGCCATCAAGCCAAATGGTACAATTCGCTTTTTACCATTAGGTGGATGGGATCCAAAAAACATTGTATCTGGCGAAGTCTGGATTCTTAATGATAAAGGTGAAAAGATTTCGGGTATTGTCGCAAGTCAACCGGTTCATTTCTTATCTGAAGAAAAGCGTAATGGAAAAGTAGATTTTGATGATTTAGTAATCGATGTAGGCGCAACAAGTGCTCAAGAAGTAAAAGAAGAATTTCATATATCTGTAGGTAACTTCATGTGTCCTGCAGTTACATGTAAATATGATGAAGCACATAAAATTTTCTTAGGAAAAGCCTTTGATTGTCGTATAGGCTGTGCAGCCGTAATGGATGTACTACACCAATTAAAAGATGTAAGTCACAACATTGAAGCCACATTAACAACACAAGAAGAAGTCGGCGAAAGAGGCATGGACACAGCAATCAAAAACTTAAATCCTAACATTGCGATTTGTTTTGAAGGATGCCCAAGTGATGATACATTTGAACAAGACTACATGATTCAATCTGCCTTGAAAAAAGGTCCAATGTTACGTTGGTTTGACCGTTCTTATATCACAAGCCCTCGTTTTATGCGTTATGCGATTGATTTGGCTCATGAAAAAAATATTCCTGTACAGGAAAGTGTAAGAAAAGGCGGCGGAACCAATGCAGGAATTACTCACCGCTATAACATTCCAACCATCATTATCGGTATTCCCGTTCGTTTTGCACACGCTTCCTTTGGAATCTGTTCTGGAGAAGATTATGATAATGCTGTAAAACTTGCGGTTGAAATCATCACAAATATCGATGCTCAAACTATTCGAGGATTCTAGTATGGAAAAAATCGCCGTCGTAACGGATACAGGTTCCAATCTATCTTTTGAACAGGCAAAAGAATTGGGTATTTACCTGCTTCCCTTACAAATCACAATTGACGAAACAACATACCAAGATACATTAGAAATTTCAACACAAGATATTTATAAAGAATTAGCCAAGGGGAAAATGCCAAAAACAAGCATGGCAACCTATCAAAAAATCTATGATTTATTTGAAGAACTAAAAAAAGAATACGATACTGTATTTGCGATTCCATTGACAAATGGATTATCCACAAACGCTTCAACCATGCAAAGTATTGCACGAGAATTAGAAATGAATGTCCATGTGATTGATATGTATTCAACT
The DNA here is from genome assembly GCF_056804935.1 of Holdemanella sp. Lineage (NCBI taxonomy): Bacteria > Bacillati > Bacillota > Erysipelotrichia > Erysipelotrichales > Erysipelotrichaceae > Holdemanella > Holdemanella sp. The sequence continues at coordinate 1,679 of NZ_DBMEXE010000056.1, forward strand.
TGTGAATTAGAAAAACATGTTGCGATTTGGATCAAGAAATTAGTCGACGCAAACAAATCATCTGAAGAAATATTAGAGATTATTCGACCTGCCATCGATGAATCCAACTCATTGATCTTAGTCAAGGATTTACAACACCTAAAACGCGGTGGAAGATTAACACCTATGGCTGCTACACTTGCGGGTTTGTTAAAGATTTATCCTATCTTGCACATAAATAAAAACACAGAAGGTAGAATCGATGTATTAAATAAGGTTCGCACAGAAAAAAGAGCTGACGCCTATGCGATTGATAAAGTCATGGATGATATTGACATAGAACATACAAATATCTATATTATTCACTCAGATTTTTTAGAGGGTGCCTACCATTTTAAAAAATGTTTTATCGAAAAGGGTGTACCTGAAGAAAATATTCATATAAACTATATTAGTTCCGTAATCGCCGTACATACTGGTCTTGGTTGTATCGCATTACAATATATAAGAAAGGAAAGCTAAAAACATGGAAACCAAAAATATTTTAATCACAATGAAAAACGGAGATCAAATCAAAGCTGAGTTATATCCAGAGATTGCTCCTGAAACTGTTGAAAACTTTTTGAATCTAATCGAAAAAAAATTCTATAATGGATTAACTTTCCACCGTGTTATTAAAGGATTTATGATTCAAGGTGGATGCCCAATTGGAAACGGAACTGGTGGCCCAGGTTATACAATTCATGGAGAATTCGCTTCAAATGGATTTAAAAACGATTTAAAACACACTCGTGGTGTTTTATCTATGGCTCGTGCTATGGATCCAAATAGTGCAGGAAGTCAATTCTTCATTATGCACCAGGATGCACCTCATTTAGATGGTGAATATGCTGCGTTTGGTAAAGTTATTGAAGGTATGGAAAATGTAGATAAAATCGCAAAAACACCTACTACTTTCAATGATCGTCCAAGAAATCCTCAAGTGATTGATACAATCACAATTGTTGACTAATGACGTTGCAACAATTGCGCTACGTGATCCAGGTCGTTGAATCTGGATCTTTTAATTCCGCAGCCAAAGCCTTATTTATTTCACAACCATCTCTTTCGAAATCCATTCATGATTTAGAAGAAGAAATGTCCATCTGTTTATTTGTTCGAACAAATAAAGGTATTCTTCTTTCTGAACAAGGAGAAAAATTTCTAGGCTATGCTAGACAAGTCATAGAACAAGCTAACTTACTTGAAGAACAATATAAAAACACATTCCCTGCAAGAACTGTATTTGCGATTTCAAGTCAACACTATGCCTTTGTTGTAAATGCGTTTGTCGCCTTAGTCAAAGAATACAATCAAAGTGAATATGAATTTTCTTTAAGAGAACAAAGAACATACGATATTATCGAAGATGTAAAGAACCATCGAAGTCAATTAGGCATTCTTTATCTTTCACATTTCAATCGTGAAGTCATTCAAAGTATCTTAAAGAAAGAACATCTTACATTCACCAAATTATTTGAAGCCAAACCCCATGTGTTTGTTTCTAAGACAAATCCTTTATCCCATAAAAAAACAGTGAAAATGGAAGATTTAGAGAACTATCCCCGTCTAACTTATGAACAAGGAATCAATAATTCCTTCTACTTTTCCGAAGAATTACACAGTACTCAGCCATCTAAAAAGAGTATTGTTGTTTCAGATCGCACCACATTATTCAACTTATTGATTGGACTAAACGGATATACGATTTCTTCAGGTATCTTAAGCACGGATTTAAATGGAGACAACATTGTATCCATTCCACTTGATAGTGATGAAGTTATGGAAATAGGCTATATTAGTGATGGAGTTTTATCCAACATGTCAAAAAACTATCTAAATCATCTAATTCAATACATTGAAAAGACCAAGTGAAATTGGTCTTTTATTATAGTTTTTAACTATAATAAACTAAAGAATATTTCAATTATTCTATATACTATAAATATGATAGACTTAACACACACGAAAGTTGAGGAATTTATTATGACAGTTCAAACACCTTATAGATATGATGTAGTTGGAAGTTTTTTAAGACCTGAAAAACTAAAACAAGCTCGTAAAGATTATGAGTCTAAAAAAATTTCAAGAGAAGAATTGACCCAAATCGAAGATGAGTGCATTACAGATTTAGTTCAAAAAGAAAAGGCAGCCGGCCTACACGTCATCACAGATGGTGAATTCAGACGTGCTACATGGCACTTGGACTTTATGTGGGGATTTGATGGCGTATCTCATACACCAACGAAAACAGGCCTTCCCTTCCATGGAGAAGCCGCTATGATTGATGATACATATATCACTGGAAAAGTTGGTGTGAGTGGTACACATCCTTTTGTAGAGCATTTCAAGTTTTTAACTCAATTCGAAGACGAAAATACAATTGCCAAACAAACCATTCCTGCTCCAGCACAATTTTTGGAACAAATGATTCTTCCTTTTGCACTAGAAAACACTAAAAAATATTATGAAGATACGGAAGAATTGGTTCAAGACATTGCGAAAGGATATAAAGTTGTCATTCAACAATTATATGATGCAGGATGTCGATGCATTCAATTCGATGATTGTTCATGGGGTATGTTGGTGGATGAAAAAGCGCCATTATTCTTCCAAACAGATCAAGAAGGTTTATTAAAAGTTCAAGAATTATTCTTGCGTATCAACAATCTTGCGATTGAAGGAAAACCTGAAGATCTTACAATTAACACACACGTATGTCGTGGTAACTTCCACTCTACATATGCATCTAGTGGTGCATATGATGCTGTCGCAAAAACATTATTTGCGAAAGAAAATGTGCATGCCTATTTCTTAGAATTTGATGATGCTCGTTCTGGTGGTTTTGAGCCATTAAAAGAGGTTACACCCGATAAAAAAGTCGTACTTGGTTTGGTTACGACAAAATCAGCCAAATTAGAAGACAAAGAAACTGTAATTGCCCGTATTAAAGAAGCAAGCCAATATGTCCCTTTAGAAAATTTGTGTCTAAGTCCACAATGTGGTTTCGCCTCATGTGAAATTGGAAACAAATTAACTGAAGAGCAACAGTGGGCTAAAGTAAAATTGGTTAAAGAAATTGCCGAAGAAGTATGGGGATAGAAAAAAGTTTGGATTAATTTCCAAACTTTTTCTTTTTGTGATTTATTTTTTTTAAAATTATTTTTACCCAATTTGATACAAGCGTTAGTATAAAAGGAATCAGACATACATTTAAAATCACATAGATAATTTCATACCATTGTAAGTGAACAATATAGAAAAAGTTCTTACATAAAATGATGGAAACGGCAAATATTACTGACATGATTGTAACCAATATTTTTCTTAGCATTGTCATTGGCACACATACTCGTGTCAACACCATAAGTGCATTGACTCCGGCAAGAATTGTACACATTGTTGAATATTCATTAGGTGAAATATAAACAAAATGGCCTAAGATTGAAACACCAATTACACTACAAATTACACATATGGCTCCT
>NZ_DBMEXE010000056.1:5191-8051 GCF_056804935.1 Holdemanella sp.
GCTCCTGGCAATGCTTTAGATATGACATTTCTTAAGAAATTTCCTTTTACAATATTTCCGTTTGGTTCAAGCGTTAATATAAAGCTAGGAATTCCAGTTGCCAAGGCAGAAATCAAAGTCAATTGAATAGGTTTAAACGGATAGTTTTTTAAACATACAAGTGTTAATAAAGAAAGTGCAATTGAGAAGATTGTCTTCACCAAAAATAAAGAGGCTGTTCTTTGAATGTTATTAATAACACAACGTCCTTGATATAAAATAACAGGTAATGTATTCATTTGGTTTTCTAATAAAACTAGGCTCGCCACACTTTTACATGCTTGTGAACCCGAACCCATCGCAATAGAACAATCCGCTTCCTTTAATGCCATAACATCATTTACACCATCACCCGTCATGGCGACAGTTTTATTTCTTCTTTTTAAAGCTAACACAAGTTCCTTTTTTTGTTCTGGAGTAACACGTCCAAAAATCGAATACGAATCTACAACCATTTCTACATCCTTTATAGTAGACATATCAATACTTTTTGATGTAAAACCTGCTTTTTTAGCTAATGCTTCCACTGTTCTAGGATCATCTCCTGAAATAATTTTTATATCCACGCCTTGTTTTTTAAAGAAATTTAAAGTATCTTTGGCATCTGGCCTTAATTCATCACGAAGGCAAATATAAGCCAAAACAGCATTATCTTTCATCAAAACTACTACACGCATAGCTTGAGACGTATAGTCTTCAATATGTTTTTCTACATCCAAATCTATTTCTTTGGCAATATATGAATACGCTCCTAATTTATATTCTCCATCTTCAAATGTCACGCTCGAATATTTTCTTTGACTTGAAAACGGCAAATAGGATACAACTTTCTTATAATTTCTTGCCTTAAAATAGTTTCTTATCGCTATAGCTGTCGCATTGTCATCTGGTAAAGCCTGCATCATATCGCCTAGAATTCCGTCGACATTTTCAATTTCTTCAACATGACAAACACTTAGTTTTCCTTGAGTCAATGTACCGGTCTTATCTAAACATAGTGTATCTGTCCTAGCTAAGGTTTCAATACAATATAGTTCCTGTACTAAAACCTTTTGTTTACCAAGCTTATAAGCACTGATTGCCAATGCAACACTAGTTAAAAAGACAAGTCCTTCGGGAATCATGCCTACAACGGCAGCCACAGTATTTAAGGTTGCGGTTGTATAATTTGTTTTAATAAGCTGCTTAATGAACAAAACACATCCCAATGGAATTAAAATATATGTACACCATTTTATAATCCAATCAATTGAATCTCTTAACTGACTCGGATAACGTTTAAAACGCTTAGCATGTTTTAAAATCGAATACGCATATGTATCTTGTCCTACTTTGTCTACGTGCATCCAACATTTTCCTGAAATCACAAAGCTTCCACTAAGCAGTGAAGAATTTTCTTGTTTATATACCGCATCACTTTCACCCGTCAACATGGATTCATCGCATTCAATATTTCCAGATATAATATGACCATCAAAACTGATTTCATCGCCAGCATATAATACGAGAATATCGTTGACTTTCACTTCTTCAACGCTTAATTCCAGTTCAGTATTATTTCGAATCACATGAATCTTTGTCTGATTTAATAAAGAAAGCTTATCCAACATATGTTTTGAACGAATTTCCTGGAACAATCCAATCACCATATTTAAAATGACCGTAATCATAAAGAGCATATTACGATAAGATCCCGTAAAGAATACAAATATAGCTAGAACAACATTAATTCCATTAAATAAAGTAAACACGTGTTGTTTAATTATTTCTTTATAGCTTTTCGATAAATTATTTGAGTTATGCATATATCTATTGTACTACCTTTTAAAATATGAAATTATTAAGATTCTATTAAAAATGATACGACAATAGCCGTATCATTCAATAGATTCTAGTGGTGTATCCGCAAGCGCAACAGCTTGGGCATAAGATGTAATTGCCAAGTTGGATTCAATAGCTTTTTGTAGGCAGAACATCAATAATCTTGTATCAAATGCCTGCAAGTCTTTATCAAAGTTAATAGCCGGATATTTTGATAAATGATCTAATAATGTATCTACGTTTTCTTTTGTATGTTTTGTAGAAATACCAGTCACAACAACATTTTCTTGTTTAACAGCCTTTAAGCCATTCAATAATGCTACATACGGTTTATCTGGTCTTTGTACAAGCATCACCTTATTTTTAGGGGATGAAGCCAGTCTTAATGTCCATACACTCTTGCAGCTCACAACAATTTGCGTACAATTTTCATCATTCGCAAACAAATCAATTGTTTCTAATAATTTGTCATACGTATCTTCTACTTCTTTACAATCATCAAATACCAACGCTGAATATTCCATCTTTATACCTATCCTTTCAAATCTTCTGGCAAAGTTATTTTTTTATTTGTGAAACTTGATAATACCACCTTTACTCTCACCTTAGAAAACCACTCTACAAGCTGAGCATCGTCTGTTGCCTGCACTTGTTTATTCCTTGCAAGTTGGTGACACTCCTTAATTAAATCCGTTTTAAAACATTGCGGTGTCTGTGCATGATATACAAGCTTTCTTTCTAATGATTCCTTTACATAACCATCCACAACAATCTTTGTCGTATCCACACTAGGTACCATTAATAAACAGGCATCCTCTGTTTCTAAAGAATGTTTCAAATCTAAAATCCACTTTTTTTCAACAAAAGGTCTAGCCCCATCATGAATCATAACATAATCTTGATCTACGATTTGTAATCCGTTGTATACACTATCTTGTCGTGTTTGTCCTCCTGTTACAACTTGGATTCGAGAATCATATAAATAGTTTTCAGTAACATA